>NZ_JBMYXF010000141.1:0-504 GCF_049608145.1 Halocynthiibacter sp. | reverse complement strand
ACGGATAGCGTTACACTCCCAAACGCACCACAACCCCGCCCCGGCGAACAGTCCGGGGCGGGGTTTACGCTTCCAAGAGGTTACGCTACCTATAGCAATCTGCCAGACAGCATCACTGCTCCGCCCTGGCAGCGCCTTCATGGCCCGGTGTTCGTATAACTCTCGAACGCCGGGCTGTTTTCTAAAGGCAGCGTTTCACTTATCGTCAATTTGAGTGTGCTGGAAAACACAACGTCGCCTCCCCCCAGAGGCGACCCAAGCTTTTCAGCCCCCCGTACGAGGGCCTCTCTTCGGCGGGCCTACTCTCCACCCCGGCCAAATTAAGGTCGGGGCGGGGTTTTTGTCTCATGACGATGGTAAGTTTTAGCTTGTAGCCGAGACACTTCGGCTTGGGCGCAAAAACAACTCCAGATCTTCCGCAGACGCCGGCAAGGAAAGCGCGACGTCACAGGAGAGTACCCCAAAGCGTGGGGCAATTATGCTGCCATTTTCTGATCACCGTCT
>NZ_JBMYXF010000140.1:234-505 GCF_049608145.1 Halocynthiibacter sp. | reverse complement strand
AATGGATGATGGTGCATCCGAGCAAGGCACCCGCGCGCAATGGCGGATCGCGCAGATGAGCGGCGCTCAGATGCCCGCAGAACGCGTCGTGGCGCTGGCGCGCGACTGGATTGGCACGCCCTATCGCCATCAAGCCTCGGTCAAAGGGGCAGGGACAGATTGTCTGGGCCTGTTGCGCGGGGTTTGGCGCGCGCTTTATGGCAGTGAGCCGGAGGTGGTGCCGCCCTATTCTCAAGACTGGGGCGAGCCGCAGGGCGAGGAGACGCTGTTG
>NZ_JBMYXF010000140.1:0-224 GCF_049608145.1 Halocynthiibacter sp. | reverse complement strand
TCTGGCAGCGGGCGATGTGCTGCTGTTTCGCATGCGCGAGGGGGCGATTGCCAAACATGTGGGGATCTGCTCGCGCGCGGGGGATCATCCGAAATTCATTCATGCCTATAGCGGTCATGCGGTCACGGAAAGCCCGCTGAGTCTGCCGTGGCAGCGCCGGATTGCGGCGCGTTTTCGTTTTCCGTTAGGAGTTTAACACATGGCTACGATCCTTCTGTCTGCCG
>NZ_JBMYXF010000139.1:0-507 GCF_049608145.1 Halocynthiibacter sp. | reverse complement strand
TGTAAACTCTTGGGACATCAGGCCGGATCCGCACCCCAATCCTTAAAGGGCAAATCTTCGGATTGCCACTCTTCACCGCTGTCTGCCTGAGTGTCCAGGCACGGCCTGCGACTGTCAGTCTCTGGAACTACAACAGGCTGATCGCGGACAACGCAGAAATGACCTTCAACCCGGAGCAAGCGTACCTCCTGATGCCCCACAATCCGGCAATCAGGACCGCCTCAGACGAACCAGACACGGCTTACGAACTCCCCGAAATGGAAGGCATCGCAGAGCCTGCTTTCAGGATGTTACCTGCCGATGGTGACGGGCCGGAAGCGGATCTCGTTCTCTTCTCGGAAGGGCCCCTCGCTATCCGTGGCCACCACGGCAAAAAGCGGTATCGCTTCAAGCGCGAGACGCCTTACCTGCTGACCCCGTATTTCGCGGAAGATACGCAAGCCGCCAGGAAGAGGAGAGCACCTCAAAGCGTGGGGCAATTGCGTTTTTGGGATGATCTGACATATT
>NZ_JBMYXF010000138.1:0-511 GCF_049608145.1 Halocynthiibacter sp. | reverse complement strand
CTATTCTTGAGGTGAAAGACCTGCGGGTGTCGTTCCGGCAGGATGGGAAACTGACCGAAGCAGTGCGCGGTGTCAGCTTTTCTGTGGCGCGCGGCGAAACTGTTGCGCTGGTTGGCGAAAGTGGCTCGGGCAAGTCGGTAACGGCGCTGAGCACTGTGTCCTTGCTGGGTAGCAGTGCTGAAACCTCCGGTTCGATCACCTATGATGGTCAGCAAATGGTTGGCGCGGATGAGACGCTTTTGCGCAAAGTGCGCGGCAATGACATCAGCTTTATTTTTCAAGAGCCGATGACCTCGCTCAATCCGCTTCACACATTGGAAAAGCAGCTGAGTGAATCGCTGGCTTTGCATCAGGGTGTTGTGGGGGACGAGGCGCGTCGCCGTATTCTGGAGCTGCTTGCCAAGGTCGGTATTCGCGACGCGGAAAGCCGTTTGAGTGCCTATCCGCATCAGCTCTCGGGTGGTCAGCGACAACGGGTCATGATTGCCATGGCGCTTGCAAATGGCCCGGA
>NZ_JBMYXF010000137.1:0-514 GCF_049608145.1 Halocynthiibacter sp. | reverse complement strand
ATATGTCATCTTCATTTAACAAAGTTGTCTGGTCTGACGGGCTGTTTGTGAAACCTCATCACTTTCAGCAGCAGACCCGCTATCATGAACGTTTTGCCGTGCGCCTGGCCGCAGGAAGCGATCCGTATAATTACGGGTTCACTTCGCTTATCTTGAATGATGAGATGCTGGCGATGGGGAAAGTGGCGATCGTTTCTTCCGCCGGGATTATGCCCGACGGCACGCCGTTTGATATGCCGGGGCAGGATAACTTGCCACCGGTTCTGGATATTTCCGAAGGCTTTACCGCAAACCAAATTATTTATCTTTGCCTGCCACTTTCCATGGAAGGCGGGCTTGAGGTTCAGCCGCAAAACACAGATGCCAGCGTTGCCGCGCGTTTCTCCGAAGATGAAAGCGCAATCCGCGATAACACAATGCAGGCCGATGCGCTTGTGCCGGTTAAGGTTGCCAAGGCGAACCCGGTTCTGATGCTGGACAAGGAAGATCTGTCCGCCTTCACCAAAATCGCCGT
>NZ_JBMYXF010000136.1:245-517 GCF_049608145.1 Halocynthiibacter sp. | reverse complement strand
ATGGACGATCCTCGCCATGTTTGTTGAGCAACCTCACATCGTAGGTATTGCGAATAGAGCCATCCGAAAGCGTGACGAATGTGGGGTTGCGAACGGGCGCGACACTCATTTCGATATCTGCCCGCATAAACAGAGCAACCACCAGCCCTACGCCAACAAGCGCCCAAAGCGCGGTATACATGATCGTGCGTGGGCGCAAAATATGTTGCAAGACAGGTTTGATCGGCTTGCCTGCCCGCTCGTTCGCTTCGTCAGTCGAGGCCATGTAATCG
>NZ_JBMYXF010000136.1:0-235 GCF_049608145.1 Halocynthiibacter sp. | reverse complement strand
CCGATCTTGGCCATGATATCATCACACGCGTCAATGCACAGCGCACAGGTGATACACTCAAGCTGCTGACCATCCCGAATGTCGATACCGACGGGACAAACGTTCACACAGGCCATGCAATCAATACAATCGCCTTGCGGCTCTCCGGCTTTGGCAGCTTCGGAATGTTTGCGCGGCTCGCCACGCCATTCACGATAGCCGACGACCAGCGTGTCTTCGTCCATCATCGCGGCCT
>NZ_JBMYXF010000135.1:0-520 GCF_049608145.1 Halocynthiibacter sp. | reverse complement strand
CAGATCGCGCAGATGGATCGGCGGGTTGCCTTGCATCTTGGCGCTATACTGCTTCCACATCTGGAAGGAGCCGGTGTTACATGCGGTTTGCATCATGTGCATGGATTGCGCTTCCCATGCGTGGGTCTCGCCGCTCTTGCGCGCCTTGTAGAAACCGCCAATCGGCAACACGTCGCGGCCACCCTGCCAGCCAAGGGCATGCACTTCTTCCGCCTTGCGCTGAATGCCCGTGACGCCAATGCCGCTGATGCGCGAGGTCATGCCGGGGAAATACTCGGCACACATAGCGCGGGACAGACCCACCGCCTCGAAATTCAGGCCACCGCGATAAGAAGACACAACAGAGATGCCCATCTTCGCCATGATCTTGAGCAAACCCTGGTCGATCGCCTCGCGATAGCGTGCGATGGCTTCGGTCAGTGAGCACTCCAGCAACCCGCGTTCAATGCGATCGGCAAGGGAATCCTCTGCCAGATAGGCGTTCACAACCGTTGCGCCGCTACCGATCAGAACCGCGAAG
>NZ_JBMYXF010000134.1:0-522 GCF_049608145.1 Halocynthiibacter sp. | reverse complement strand
TGCGCCCCGATGCGCCAAAGCCTGCGTGGTTGGCCTCTAGCAAGGCGGCATCCACCCCGGCGCGTGCCAGCATCAGCCCTGCCACAATGCCGGTGTAGCCGCCGCCGATGATGGCGATGTCCGCCGTTGTGTCGTGATCCAGCTTGGGCCATGGGGCATCGGTCTGGCCATGGTCCCACCAGCAGGATTGGGGCCGTTCATAGGCGGCGGGTTCGTAGATCCGTTTCATCCGCGCGCGGCGGCCTGTTCTTCGCGCTCACGGGCCACAGCGGCGCGTTTTGTGGCCAGCGATGCGGTGATGACCCCCACCGTCACAATCGCAATCATGATGGTCGACAGCGCGTTGATTTCCGGGCTGACCCCCAGCCTCACGGCGGAAAAGATCTTGATTGGTAGGGTGGTGGCGGATGGCCCGGTGGTAAAGCTGGCAATCACCAGATCATCCAGCGATAGGGTAAAGGCCAGCAACCACCCTGAAATCACCGCAGGCGCAATGATGGGGAGGGTGACAAGGCGGAACGC
>NZ_JBMYXF010000133.1:0-531 GCF_049608145.1 Halocynthiibacter sp. | reverse complement strand
GGTTTCACAAACAGCCCGTCAGACCAGACAACTTTGTTAAATGAAGATGACATATAAATCCCTATTCACTTATGATCCGGACTTCTTCTTCCAGCAAAAGCATCAGAAGACGGTCATCCGCGCCAATATCGGCCACTTTGAAATTCGCGCGCCAGGTGGCACCTTCCAGATCAAGATATTCGGCAATCACGGCAATTTCCTGCGTGCCTTTCGGCAGTTCATATGGGCCAAGGATTTTATAGGTATCCGGCTCCAGCATGTTTTCATCCATGATGTCGAGAAGGGTCACACCAAGGGTGTCTTCCGGCTCTTCAGCCAGCGAAAAGAAATCATAGCTGTAAAAGCGATGCGTGCTTGTCAGCGCAAAGATCTTCACAATGATCGGGGCTGGTTTGCCATCAAAGTTACGATTCACATCCCCGGCGGCATAAGCATGCAGCGCGACGTTGCTGGGCTGTTCTTCCGCTTCACCAACGGGCACGTCAGGGTCTTTGATCACCTCAACGATTTTTCCTGCGGCTTCACAGCCGG
>NZ_JBMYXF010000132.1:0-535 GCF_049608145.1 Halocynthiibacter sp. | reverse complement strand
AACATCCGCGATATCGAGGATGAAGAAGTCTTTCTGGGGGTGTCTATCTGGGAGCAAAGGCATGCTCACAGGCTACGGGAAATTTGACCCATCAGGAACCCTAAATTTGACCTATCAGGAACCGCGTGGGGTTCGCACCATCGGGAACCAAAGTTTGACCCATCAGGAACCCCCAAGAGGCGATTTTTCGTTTGACCCTTTCGGAACCAGAATTTGACCCTTTCGGAACCCACGTTTGACCCTTTCGGAACCATGTGGATAGTTTCCTTTTATGGTATCAGTGAGTTAAGGGCGATTTTTGGCCCCGTAACATACTCCGTAGGTAACACTATTAACACTAGGCGTTGCCTATGGATTATTCGCCGATCTGAAACACGCAGAACTTCCCGTTCTGCTGATCTGCAATGAACCCGTCCTGCCGAGTGCAGGCCCAATCCAGCCCCATGAGTTGGACGCTGTCTGCAAAATCCCGGCCAAGGTAGGAGAGCACCTCAAAGCGTGGGGCAATTGCGTTTTTGGGATGATCTGACATATT
>NZ_JBMYXF010000131.1:0-537 GCF_049608145.1 Halocynthiibacter sp. | reverse complement strand
TAGAGCAGGGCTTTTGTAAAGCTCAGGTCGCAAGTTCAAATCTTGTCGAAGGCTTGTGGGGGATTAGCTCAGTTGGTAGAGCACCTGCTTTGCAAGCAGGCTGTCAGGAGTTCGAGTCTCCTATCCTCCACTCATTCCTCCTTAGCTCAGCGGTAGAGCGGTTGACTGTTAATCAATTTGTCCCTGGTTCGATCCCAGGAGGGGGAGTTATGGCAATTCTAAAACTATTTCCAACTATTGCATACAAGGAACAGATAGAGATTCCTGACAGCGTAGTTGCTGCATACAAAGAAGAGAAACTCTACCGAAATGGTCACAACAATGGTTGGATGAGTTCTGTTGGAAAACATAAAGATGAGAAATATGCTCCATTGATTTCTATCATTGATAAGCATGTAGAGAACTATCTAAAGTATTTGAATCTTCATCAACGTGTAAAGTGTTGTGGTGCTTGGATAAACATGCACAATAATAAAGACTGGGCACAAGAACACTACCACCAAAACTCTATGATTAGTGGTATTGTGTATCTTGACG
>NZ_JBMYXF010000130.1:0-540 GCF_049608145.1 Halocynthiibacter sp. | reverse complement strand
GAACATCCTGTTGGATACAGTCGAAGAGCTTGAGCTCATTGGCCCAACTGTTGCGCCCAGCGATCTGCTTTTGCGCTTGTTCCACGAAGAACAGCCACGTGTGTACGAGCCGCGTTCTGTCAAATTCGGGTGCACCTGTTCGGAAGCGCGCGTGCGTCAGAGTTTGTCGATCTATTCGATGAAAGACATCGAAAAGATGACCACGGATGATGGTCGTGTTACTGCGGATTGTCAGTTCTGCGGGGCGCATTATGTGCTCGATCCGGGCACACTTGGGTTTGATAACGAAGCGAACCCGGATGCTTGACCGCGCACTAGCTGCGCTCGACCTTGCAAATGGCGGGTCTTCAGATTTCGATCTGAACAAAGATGTCGTTCTTCCCGACGCGCGAAAACTTCGCCCGGCGGGTGTACTTGTTTTGCTGGCCGAGAAAGACAGTGCTTGGCATGTCTACCTCACCAAGCGTTCCTCTGCGCTCAAGCACCATCCAGGGCAAATTGCATTTCCGGGCGGCAAGCAGGACGACGCCGATGCCGATA
>NZ_JBMYXF010000129.1:251-541 GCF_049608145.1 Halocynthiibacter sp. | reverse complement strand
CGCCTGCGCCGCAGTCAAATCGACGAAGGGCTCGCCCCGCCAGAGCGGCGCGCGGCAGATCACACTCGGCTGAACGCCCTGCTCGGACTTGCCGAAGCCCTGGATTGTCGTCGCGCGACTTTGCTGGCTTATTTTGGCGAAACAAATGTGAGTTGCGGGAACTGTGATTTGTGCGATGCGCCGGTCGATGTGTTTGATGGCACTACGGCGGTGCGCAAGGCACTTTCCGCGATCTTGCGTACGGGTGAGTACTTTGGCTCCGGGCATCTGATCGACATTCTTATGGGCAA
>NZ_JBMYXF010000129.1:0-241 GCF_049608145.1 Halocynthiibacter sp. | reverse complement strand
GCGCGCGCGCGGTCACGATGGTTTGCCGACGTTTGGGGTCGGAACCGAGTATGGTAAACGCGAATGGCAAGCGGTGTTTCGTCAGATGATGGGGTATGATCTGGTGCGCCCTGATCCGGAGCGGCACGGTGCGTTGCGCATGACCGATGAGGCACTGCCGATCCTGCGCGGTGAGGCCTCGCTGCGCTTGCGGCGCGATACGATCCGCAAGGCCTCCAAACATACGCCCGCCGTTAGAACG
>NZ_JBMYXF010000128.1:0-548 GCF_049608145.1 Halocynthiibacter sp. | reverse complement strand
GCCAGCGCCACGCCAAGTTTGGAGAGCTGGGCCAATGCTCAGGCGGGCAAATATCGCCGCATTGATCTGACGTCGCGCTTTGGTGATGCGGTGATGCCCGATATGCGCGCGATTGATATGCGCGATGTGAAAATTGCCGGAAACCGCTGGATTTCGCCGCAGCTCAAGGCGGAAGTTGAGGCGCGCGTTGCCTCTGGTGAGCAGGCTTTGCTCTTTATCAACCGCCGTGGCTATGCGCCTGTCACGATTTGCCGTGCATGTGGGCACCAGATCGGATGCGATCATTGCGATGCCCGCATGGTAGAGCATCGTTTTCAGGCAGAGGATCGCTTGGCGGCTGTTGGCCCTGGTGTCGAGCGATTGGGCGAGGAGGCGAGCGAGCTGTTTCCCGACGCGCGTATCGCGACGCTGAGTTCGGATATGTATGGCTCGGCCCGCGCTTTGAAGGCTGAGATTGAGGGGATCGCGGCAGGGGCGGCGGATATTATCATCGGCACGCAACTGGTAGCCAAGGGGCATAACTTTCCCTTGCTCACGCTGGTTGGGGT
>NZ_JBMYXF010000127.1:0-550 GCF_049608145.1 Halocynthiibacter sp. | reverse complement strand
CATTACAGTCCAGACAACTTATCACTGTAAAAAACCTGAATTAAACTTGGATCACCCGATATGAGATTCCTTTCTGCGCTTTGCACTGCTGCATGGCTTGCCCTGTCCGGAACGGCACAAGCCCAGAGCCAACCAGTTGTGATCGAATTGTTCACATCTCAAGGTTGCTCGTCCTGCCCGCCCGCAGATGCGCTGATGCACAAACTGGCAGCGCGTAGTGATGTAATCGCATTGTCGATGCATGTGGATTACTGGGATTACATCGGCTGGAAGGATGAATTCGGCCGCGCCGAAAACACAGCGCGTCAAAAGGCCTATGCCCACGCAGCGGGTCGACGATCGGTCTATACCCCGCAAATGATAATTGGCGGTGTGGATTCGGTTGTTGGCACCCATCCGATGGATGTTGCCGATCTCGTTGCGAAACACGCAGCGCGTCAAAAGGATGTGGTGCTGAAAGTGGCCCGCGCTGGCGGCAAGATCACGATTTTAGCGACCGCGCGCAAACCCGCCAAATATGATGTGAAGGTCGTGACCTTTTCCCCCAAAC
>NZ_JBMYXF010000126.1:0-554 GCF_049608145.1 Halocynthiibacter sp. | reverse complement strand
CTGAAATTTCAATTTCGCGCTGACAAATCCGGTGGGTGGCAAGCTTTGTTGCACATGTCCGTTTATTGGCAGGTTTCGGCCCTCCCCGTACGGACTCATCCTGGGTTCTGGACCTATTAATTTGGTTGCCGTCATCCCGCCTGCGTGAGTCAAGCCCCCGAGATGCAGGGGGTTCCTAATGAGCAATCTATTCTGGCTGACGGATGTGCAGATGGCGCGGTTTGAGCCTTACTTTCCAAAGAGCCACGACAAGCCGAGGGTTGATGACCGACGCGTGCTGAGTGGGATTATCTTCATCAATCGCAATGGGTTACACTGGTCTGATGCCCCTCGCGAATATGGGCCACCTAAGACGCTATATAACCGATGGAAACGATGGAGCGATATGGGTGTGTTCGCTCGGATCATGAACGGGCTGGCTGCTGAAGGCACGGATCACAAGACCATCATGATTGACGCAACATACCTCAAAGCGCACCGCACGGCCACCAGCCTGCGGTTGAAAAAGGGGGGCGTGGCAGGCTGATAGGGCGCACCAAGGGTGGCATGAATAC
>NZ_JBMYXF010000125.1:0-560 GCF_049608145.1 Halocynthiibacter sp. | reverse complement strand
GCGCGCGCTGCGCCAATGATCTGGCTGTCGTCAGGAATTTGACCTGCGCAATAACGGCGGAACAGACCCGGCAGAATCTTGCGGCGCGCCAGATCGCCCGTTCCGCCGAAGATGACCAAATCAAAAGGATCTACAGGAATGACACGTGAAACCATTGAGGCGCTCCAAGTTTTGACCAGCGCCGTTAGCGCTAACAGGTGTTGTTTGCGCTCCGTTTAACGCGCCTTTTTGCAAATGTCTAACACTGCTTTAGCACATCACAATGGTGTCAGTCCTTGTTTGAGCACTTTTCTGCGCGCCTGTCAGAGGTTAAGTGCAAATAAACCAGTTATCAGGGACGATCCATGAAAGACTTGACCGTAGCTTTGCCCGCAGAAAAGTTCTCCGACCCTTTTGTCACTGCAAAAGGCGACGTGCGCGCTAGCGTTGCGCTGAGCGATCCGCAGACGCTTTGGTTCAATACGGGCACGCTGTGCAATATCGAATGCGCAAACTGCTATATTCTGAGTTCCCCGAAGAACGATGCGCTGGTTTATATCAAAGCCGCAGAAGTCACCGAC
>NZ_JBMYXF010000124.1:0-562 GCF_049608145.1 Halocynthiibacter sp. | reverse complement strand
TCGATTACAAAGCCGCCTGCTTACTGAACCAAACGCATCTATGCAACAACGCCGTCTTCTTCGACTTCCCAAGCGATTTCAACTTCAGCCACTGTGCGCCCGATCTTGTGATAAGTCGCGGTCAGGTTCAGCCGGGTTAGGTCGCTGTTTATCTCAGCAATAGCGGGGACAATGGCAATCTGTTTGAGGTTCGAAAACCGCTGCATCTTGCCCTCGGGCACTCCCAACACAGCCCGCAAATCCGCAACGGTAAACCGCTTGCTGGTAACGTGCTTGAGGTTCTGCAAACTGGCGATGTGCTGGAACAGCAGCACGGAATACTTGCTGCCCAGATGAAACACCGCTTGCCGATCAAGGATTGCCCAGTGGTTCGACTCCCGCGCCATGTCGATGAACATGCCACCGAATGACCACGTTATGAGCGTGTCACCACTGACTTCATCGCGATAATCAATCGTCGCAACATCCAGCATCCCGCCGATCACCATGCGCTTTTTCTCTGGGTCGTCCGTGGTCATCGTTGCGGCGCGGAGTTCAGCAAACAATGGCGCAACACTTTGGC
>NZ_JBMYXF010000123.1:0-583 GCF_049608145.1 Halocynthiibacter sp. | reverse complement strand
GGTCGTGTCTTTTTTCCCGGCGTCGACAAAGATGTGATCCGGATCTACATCTCGTTTGGTTTCAGTATTTTCAGTCATCTTTATACCTCTTGGCTATTATTCCGCATTGAAAGGAACATAATTTCACTTTGCGAAAATACAAAACTGAACTCTGGCAGGATACTGGAATTTTCACTCGAGAAGGAAACTATGAGCGAATTTGTGGGGATAACCCATTTGCGCAGACTATTGCTTTCTTTTGCGCAGACTTCTGCTTTTTTTGGCACAAATTTGTATTTGGCGATCCCGGGAGGACTTGAACCTCCAACTGCTTAGAAGGCAGGTGCTCTATCCAGTTGAGCTACGGGACCGCAGTGAAGGGTAACCCCCTTCAGGTATCTTATGGTGACCCCGGATGGACTTGAACCATCGACCTTCTGCTTCGGAGGCAGACACTCTATCCAGCTGAGCTACGGAGTCATTTTTTTGGTGGGAGAGGTGGGACTTGAACCCACGACCTGAGCGTTATGAGCGCTTTGCTCTGACCAACTGAGCTACTCTCCCAAACTATCAAGGTATAGCCCTGCAGCCTTCTCGATATACA
>NZ_JBMYXF010000122.1:0-600 GCF_049608145.1 Halocynthiibacter sp. | reverse complement strand
GCAGTTTTTCCATTCAGTGACATAAGTTAGTTTTCCCTTATCCGAACTCTGATGTTGCTTTATCTACCTACTTAACATGCTACCCGAGCAAAATAAGGGCTAAAGCGGTCTCTCGCGCAGGAAGTTCAGGATGAAAGAAAGCCTGCACGCCCTTGCCATCAGGACAAAAAAAACCCCAGCACGAAGCTGGGGTTAAGTTATTGAGGCAGGTTTCATACAGGCAAGAAACCTATCGAGCAGTGACTTCTTTATAGTCCTTAACGCGCCGCACTCCAAGCTAAAAGTTTGATAAGTTGTGAAAGCCCCGTTACGACTTTTATCCACAGGCTAGGCACTTAAGGGATTGTTTACCAAATGAAATCACTGTTTTTCCGACCCGCTATGCGGGCAGTGGCCCTTGCTGCCACCGTTTTGGTAATGCCGCAAAGCGCTGCTGCTGAGCCCATGCATGGCATAGCTATGTATGGTGAGCCAGCGCTTCCACCTGATTTTGTGTCCCTACCCTACGCCAATCCCGATGCACCCAAAGGTGGGCGCATTGCCTTTGGCGAAGTGGGTGGTTTCGATTCGCTCAATCCGCATATCCGCAAAGGCTCTGTT
>NZ_JBMYXF010000121.1:0-600 GCF_049608145.1 Halocynthiibacter sp. | reverse complement strand
ACAAGCGCGTGGAACGCCTATGGCGACGTGAGGGGCTTAAAGTGCCGATGAAACAACCAAAGAAGGGACGGCTTTGGCTGAACCCCTCTCGGGATATTGCTTCGCAATACCCTGCCGGGCAGTGGATGGATCGTGCGTTCGGTTGCGCCCAGAATATCGCAACCATGTCTGCCTCTCGGGCATGTAAACATGCCCTGCCAGCCGATGGGATCGTATGACTTCGTTCACCACCGAACAGAAGATGGCAGAGCGTTCAGAACATTGAACATCTTGGACGAACATAGTCGGGAATGCCCCCCTCTCGGCAGCATCCTACGGATGCGCCTGCCGGGCAACGGGCCATCCGGGTGAAGCGGAAGCTAAATTCAACAGAGGTTATTGATGCGCTGACCACTGCCCGACAGGGTATTTCCCCTGGAAATGTCCCGAAAGGGGGACTTGTTCATCCTGCGCGGTGTCCCTGCCTATATCAGGTCAGATAATCATTGCCTGACAGGCGATTTGGTAAAGCCAAATCTGCCGAGAGGGGGCCCTGAGTTCATCGCTGAGGCTGTCAGGGATTGGATCAAGGCGGTTGGGGCAAAGGCCGCATACATTGAG
>NZ_JBMYXF010000120.1:0-610 GCF_049608145.1 Halocynthiibacter sp. | reverse complement strand
TCGGCGTTTGGGTGACACGCCCTGAAAAACCTCTCACTGCGCACGGCGAGGTTCAGGAAGATAAGATCGCTGCAATCGGTATTCGCCTGCGCAAATGGGTCAGCTTTCACGGAATTTCGATCAATGTTGAGCCTGATCTGGAGCATTTCGCGGGAATCGTCCCTTGCGGGATTAGTGAGCACGGCGTCACCAGTTTGGTAGATTTAGGTTTGCCCGTCAGCATGGAGGACGTCGATGTGGCGCTCAAACATAGTTTTGAAAAGACGTTTCAGAGCTGATTGCCTGACACGCATAGATCAATATTGAAGCAATTCCCCTTACTTTCCAGCGCGTTAATATGACAGCTGTTAACCTAACGCTAGGAAAATCACGGCTATACGGCTGCGCAGCACGGCTTTGCACGTGCGACAATTTTTGTTGATCTGCGTCAAACTCTGACATTGAAGCCAAGGGGGAAGCATTCTAGAACCTGAATGGAATACAGGCACATAGGCTCCCCTATGGGCCACTGACACACATCAGCAGGAGGCGAGCATGGCAGACGCAGCCATTCACGGCCATGAACACGAAGACAATCGCGGTTTCTTTACCCGCTGGTTCATGTCCACCA
>NZ_JBMYXF010000119.1:245-653 GCF_049608145.1 Halocynthiibacter sp. | reverse complement strand
AGTCACGGTGCCGGTTCTTGAGCGAGCGGAGCGAGTTCTTGACCTTCATGGCCTATCTCCTGTTCTGCGGCGCGAACCAGCGCCTGGGTTAGCGGGTGTTCCGATCCGTGGATCAAAACAATGAATTCATGGTGGGCGATACAAGGTTCGAACTTGTGACCCCTTCGATGTCAACGAAGTGCTCTACCACTGAGCTAATCGCCCATGAATACCGACACGACCTTTGCCCCAACGAAATGGGGCGCGGAACCCCGCGCCGGTAGCGGGGTCTATAAAAGGAGTCGTCTGTGTGATCAAGGGCTTTTGGCAAGAGACTTTTCCGGTCTATGCTGAAGCGAACGAGGAGTCTCAATGTTGCAGCCGCCCTTTCATCTGACCGAACCGGATCAGCGCTTATCCAGCGTCGTT
>NZ_JBMYXF010000119.1:0-235 GCF_049608145.1 Halocynthiibacter sp. | reverse complement strand
TAAAAGGAGTCGGAGACGGGATCAAGGGCTTTTGGTATCCAATGCAATCGCGTTATAAACTGTTGCAACACAATGGGAGCCTTGATGCCAAGACCTGGGTTCAAACTGATTAGACCGGATGTGCTTTCTTCGCCAGTGGTCTTTGCCGCGCCACACAGCGGGCGCGACTACACGTGGTCGTTTTTGCGTCGCTCAGGTCTTAATGAATTGACCATTCGTTCGTCCGAAGATGCCT
>NZ_JBMYXF010000118.1:0-655 GCF_049608145.1 Halocynthiibacter sp. | reverse complement strand
GCCTGAACGAAGCCAATCCAGACGTAACGACCCCCGAGGACGAGCTGACCTGGTATCGCCTGATCACCCTGATTTGGGCACCGCTTCAGTTTGTGATGACCTTTGGTCTGCTGGCCTATGTCACCTATACCGGTCACCTGAATGGCTGGGAAAAGTTCGGATTGTTCATCGGTGTTGGCGTGATGAGCGGGACAATTGGCATTAACTACAGCCACGAATTGATGCACCAAAAGCCCAAGATCGAACGCTGGATGGGGGATATATTGCTGGCACTGGCGCTATATTCCCATTTCCGGTCCGAACATCTGCTGGTGCATCACCGCTATGTTGGCACCCCCAAAGACCCGGTCACAGCCAAATATAACGAAGGGTTCCATCGCTTCTTTATCCGGGTTGTGCCGCAATGTTATCGGTCTGCGTTAACCGCTGAAAAGGCAATGCTGGCCCGGAAAGGTGTTGGGTTCTGGCATGCCTCTAACCCGTTTCTTCGATACTGGGCGCTGCAAACTTGTTTTGTCCTTCTGGCGTTGTTGATCGGCGGTTGGGCTGGGCTGGGCCTGTTCGTGCTGCAAGCTTACGTTGCGATTGTTCAGTTAGAAGTCGTGAACTACGTTGAACACTATGGTCTGACCCGCAAACATCTGGGCGAAGGCAA
>NZ_JBMYXF010000117.1:0-657 GCF_049608145.1 Halocynthiibacter sp. | reverse complement strand
AGCCTGTCTGGAGAGGGGATACTCGTCTCGGAACGTCATCGCGTTTTGCAGGAAACTCAAATTGTTGCAAATCCGGAAAGCGTAGACATGGCTGTGAAGCTTCGCTCAATCAGCCTCCAGCAAAAAGGGGGAGGGATTCAGCCGATAGGCACAGTTTACTTGAAAGACCATCAAAGCTGTCTTCGCACTGTATTGGTATCATCTCTGAAAGCCTATGGAGGGCAATCAAATGTTACGTTGGGAGTTTTGTATCGGATGCATCTTAATGGGCTGGTGTCCTGTTCAAGCCTCCTTGGCGCTTCGGACTTCGATTGGTACTGACCTGCCCCCCGAGGCTCCCTCATTCATAACGAGAGTTTGCGGGTCTGTGCTCTGCTGCTCTGCTACCCAACCTTCTGCCACCGAGGGCCAGAGTTTTCCGTCTTTTCTCAGCATGGCGGGCTGGTATCGCCATCTGAGTTTGCCAACGTTATCGGGGGTATGTTCCCAATCGCGCTGTGCGGTCGTTCTTCGTTGTAGTATCTACGCCAGCACCCGTCCGGTGAAGGCGCTCTACCCTTGATCCGACGTGCTGGTTACGCTGCTTTGGCAGCGTAACTCCAAGGCATTAGTTCGTCTATGCGAGTGATCTTGTGGTCAGCGATGCGGGCGAGAACA
>NZ_JBMYXF010000116.1:443-671 GCF_049608145.1 Halocynthiibacter sp. | reverse complement strand
TCTTTCCAAACAGCCCCCTTTGGCCCCTCAATACCTTCCGCATTGAGAGCCTTAGCAATCGCCCGGGGGCTGACCCCATCGGCGAACATATTGAAGATACGGTGCACGATCAGTGCCTGCTTTGGGTCAATCGTACGTTCGCCCGGGCCGCCAACGATATAGCCGTAGCCAACCCCACCAGCGGCCTTGCCATTAAGAACTCGGCCACGTTGACCACGCTTCACCTTA
>NZ_JBMYXF010000116.1:0-433 GCF_049608145.1 Halocynthiibacter sp. | reverse complement strand
GACGTACTGCTCAGCCACCATGCCCATCATCGCAACCAGAATTTTATTGATTTCACCCTGATGAATGGTGAAGAGGCGAATGCCAAGAAAGCTAGGCTCAGGACCCATTAATTATCTTGCAGCTTAGGCTTGGCCGTGATTCACCTCTGTTATTGATTGGGGGGCTGATGAGTAATCTTTACTGGCTAAGCGAGGAACCAATGACGCGGTTACGGCCGTATTTCCCAAAGAGCCGGGGGAGGGCTCGGGTTGATGATCGTCGCGTTTTGAGCGGCATTATATTCATCAATCGCAATGGTTTACGATGGTGCGATGCACCTGCAGAATATGGCCCACCAAAGACGTTGTACAATCGCTGGAAACGTCTCCTCTCACACATGCAAACATGTGCTGCCGGGCAACGGGAGTGATCTTGGGGTCTTTGTGAACATCA
>NZ_JBMYXF010000115.1:0-680 GCF_049608145.1 Halocynthiibacter sp. | reverse complement strand
TAAAGCCATCCCTCACGCGTCCACACGTAGCTGATGTCGCCCGCCCATTTCTGATTAGGCGCATCCGCATGGAAGTCCCGGTTCAGCAGGTTCGGCGCGATGTTGAAGGCATGGTTGCTGTCAGTGGTCACCTTGTATTTCTTGGAGCGTTCGACACGGATACCATTCTCGCGCATCAATCGACCGACCCGCCGATGGCCGATGTTCAAGCCAAGCTCTTTCAACTCCTCCGTCATTCTTGGCCTGCCATAGCTGCCCAGGCTGAGGCGAGATTGTTCCTTGATATGCGCTAAGACCACCATGTCAATTCGCTGCCGTTGGCTGACCGGGCGGCTGCGATAGGCACGTAGGCCTCGCTCGCTGACATCTAGTACCTAGCAAAGGCGGTTTGTCGGGAAATCACAGCCATGCTCTTCGATGAACCTGAACCTCATGGCTTTTGGCTCGCGAAGAAGGCTGTGGCCTTTTTTAGAATATCCCTCTTCTCCTTGAGAATGCGGTTCTCGCGTCGAAGCCGTTCATTCTCGAGGGCAAGATCCAGTTCATTGTCGGACACCACATCGGTGTCCCGATGCGCCGTGACCCATTTGTTCAGTGTCGATAAGCCAACACCCAAATCTGAGGCCACTTGTTTGCGTGTCAGCCCACTTGTCAATGCGATCCGCACCGCATCAGCACGG
>NZ_JBMYXF010000114.1:0-688 GCF_049608145.1 Halocynthiibacter sp. | reverse complement strand
ATTGCCCGGCAGGTGATTTGGCAAAGCCAAATCTGCCGAGAGGGGCCTGCCGACGCGGCGGTGGCCAGCTTTCAAACCAATTTCTTTCCGCTCTTCGGTCACTCTTGGTCGACCATAGCTGCCCAGGCTGAGACGGGACTGTTCCTCCCCTCTCGTGACTTGCTGCGCAATGCACTGCCGGGCAATGGATATGCGCCAAGACCACCATGCCGGTTCGCTGTCCTTGGCTGGCAGGTCGGCTGGGGCAGGCGCGCAGGCCACGCTCACTGACATCGAAAACCTTGCAAAGACGGTTGGTCGGGAAATCGCGGCCATGCTCTTCCCCTCTCATCGAAACTGCGTTTCGACTGCCGGGCAGTGGATGAACCTGAACCTCATGGCTTTTGGCTCGCGAAGAAGGCGTCGCCATTGTTGCTCGAACCAATGGCGCAATCAATGACGACCCTTTTTCAAGATATCCCTCTCCTGCTTGAGAATGCGGTTCTCCCGTCCAAGCCGCTCGTTCTCTCGGGCAAGGTCCAGGTCTTTGTCTGACACTACCTCAGCGTCACGATGCGCCGTCACCCACTTGTTCAGCGTCGATAGGCCAACACCCAAATCTGACGCAACCTGCCTGCGTGCAAGCCCGCTCGTCAGCGCGATCCGCACGGAATTCGTCCGTCCGTTTCGATCCCATAGTCTGCCTCCT
>NZ_JBMYXF010000113.1:0-723 GCF_049608145.1 Halocynthiibacter sp. | reverse complement strand
TTTCTTCGAGTATTTCGGCGGCACTGCTCCGACCCAACTGCTTTACGGGCTGCGCACGGCGCTCGACATGATCCATAGCGAAGGCATGGAGGCGGTTTGGGCGCGGCACGAGGCATTGGCCCGTGTCATCTGGGCCGCGTGCGAATCTTGGGCAGAGGGCGGACCGCTCACCCTGAACGTGGCGCAAGCTGCGCACCGCTCGCATGCTGTTACAGCCCTGCGCCTTGGTGCGCCGCTCGGAACTGACCTGCGCCGCTGGAGCGAACAGGAAGCCGGAGTCACCCTTGGCATCGGGCTCGGCATGAGCGAGCCGGATGATCCAAAGGGCGATGGGTTCTTGCGCATTGGCCATATGGGGCATGTGAACGCGCATATGGTCTTGGGCACTTTGGCAAGTATGCAGGCCGGTTTTGACGCCTTGCACATTCCCTATGGCAGCGGAGCGTTAGACAAGGCTGCCAAAGCCATTTCCGCCTAGCTGCGCCTTCGCGCCAAACGCCTGTCGAGCAGGTTGATCGAATGGTAGATCGCAGCGCTGAGCAAAAGCGCAGCGACAAAACCCTGCCAAGCCCAGATGACAAACATGATCCACATCAGGTTCACCAGCGCCATGATCAAGCAAATTGCTGTGTAATCCTCAACGCGGGAATGCTGGTGCTCTCTCATGTGTCAAAGCCTTGCGTTATACCTCACATGGCAAAGACTACTCAATCGGCTGTAAAT
>NZ_JBMYXF010000112.1:0-726 GCF_049608145.1 Halocynthiibacter sp. | reverse complement strand
CGCCGCCACCAATCAATGTATGGGCTTCGTCGATAAACAGAATGATTTTCTCAGGGGTGCTTAGGACTTCATCCAATACGGCTTTCAGGCGACGTTCAAATTCACCTTTCATCGAAGCACCCGCCTGAAGCGCGCCGAGATCAAGTTCCCAAAGCGCCGCACCAATCAATGCGGCAGGCACATCTTCATCAATAATTTTCAGCGCAAGCCCTTCCGCAAGCGCGGTTTTACCAACACCGGGATCCCCCACCAAAATCGGATTGTTCTTGCGGCGGCGGCATAGAACATCGGTGGTCAGAGCAATCTCGCCTTCACGGCAGAACACCGGATCGATCTTGCCTTCACGGGCTTGTTGGGTGATGTCGCGGCCGTATTTTTGCAATGCGGTTTCGCCTTCGGGCATGGGGCCAGCATCGCCACCCGCCGTATGTTCATCGGTGATCGGCCCTTCCATGGACCCTTTGGTCAGCTCATGAAAAGCCGCGGACATCGCGTCCGCATCCATCGCTTCGAATTCGGACTGCATGTAGAAATGACAATAGCGATCAGGATTTGACGCAATCGCAACCCAAATCGCACCGGTGCGAATGTCTTCTTCCTGCAAACCGCCACTGGAAATCACAAAAGCATCTTGTAGCAATTCCAACAACATCGGCGAAAACTGTGGCAAATCCTGCGCGCCGGATTTGGCCCGTTCAATGGATTTACGCGCCAGGGCCTCAAGCC
>NZ_JBMYXF010000111.1:0-762 GCF_049608145.1 Halocynthiibacter sp. | reverse complement strand
ACACGGTTACGATGCGTTTGAGCTGACGAATGTACCACCACATGTTTCGGTGGTTGATCAAGCGTATCGTGTTAAGGTGCAAGGCCGTGGCTTTTCGCTTTTTGGCAGCTAAAGCGCCTGGATAATCATTTCTCTAATGAACCTGCTCGTCGCATTCAGATTAGTCATGTCGCCTTCTTAGATTGACGCCCGTTTGCGTCGCGCCTATTTTGGCGGCAACTATTGTATTTATTTATATCCCCTTAAATCTCACCCTTAAAATTCAAGGCACTGTATTCATGAAAATCTTGGTCCCGGTTAAACGGGTCGTTGATTACAACGTGAAAATTCGCGTTAAGTCAGACCAGTCTGGCGTTGAACTGAACAACGTCAAAATGTCGATGAACCCTTTCGACGAAATCGCTGTTGAAGAAGCACTTCGCATTAAAGAAGCCGGAAACGCTTCTGAAGTTATCGTCGTGTCAATTGGCGAGACAAAAAGCCAGGAAACACTGCGTACAGGTTTGGCCATGGGTGCTGACCGCGCCATTTTGGTTGAGACTGACCAAGCTGTAGAGCCATTGGCAATCGCCAAAATGCTTAAGGCAATCGTCGAGAAAGAAGAGCCTGGTTTGGTTCTGCTTGGTAAACAGGCAATCGACGGCGACAACAACCAGACACCACAAATGCTGTCAGCCCTTTTGGGTTGGTCACAGGGTACCTTCACATCAAAGGTTGAGCTTAAGGGTGACCAAGTCGAGATCATGCGTGAGATCGACGGTG
>NZ_JBMYXF010000110.1:0-763 GCF_049608145.1 Halocynthiibacter sp. | reverse complement strand
TGACGGCCCGTTGGGCATCGAACCAGATTACCAAGTGGCGGCGCGAAGCTCAGATCCCGCCTTGGATCGATGGCCGAGAGAAGACTTTGTCTGATACGCGCGGGACGGCGGCAACAAGATTGCTGAATGCCGATCTGTCTTTGCGCCAGATCGCGGTGCTGATGGGGTGGTCGGTTCGCTACGCGGCGCAGGTTATCGAGCATTATGCGCAGGTTAGCCCGGACGAAAGCGATGCGGTTTTGCGCAAGCTCAATCGAGCAAAATCACTGTCTCAAGACACAAAAATGTAAACGCCCCTGTAAACGCGGGGCCTCAAACACGGCAAGGAGTGATGTAAGTGATTGTTTTTAAATGGAGGCGAGTACCGGAATCGAACCGGTGTACACGGATTTGCAATCCGCTGCGTCACCACTCCGCCAACTCGCCTGACCTGTGGTTCGTCAGGCTCTTAGACCTGTTGGAGATGAAGCGCAAGAGGGACAAGCCTGTGCTTTTGGTGACAAAAGTGAAATGACTCCGAATTTATCCAACTTGTCGAATATCTCTGCACAACATGGTGCGGCACACGTTGCTGCGCGCGGTGCTTTGTGGCAAGACGGAGCAGAAGATTCTGATCGAAAGAGTAATGCGCATGACAGATTTTGCCACTCGCCGCCTGATGATGGTTGACACGCAGGTGCGCCCTTCAGACGTGACCAAGTTTCCAATTATTGACGCGATGCTCAGCACGCCGCGGGAAAACTTTGTGCCGCGCGATCGTCGA
>NZ_JBMYXF010000109.1:0-792 GCF_049608145.1 Halocynthiibacter sp. | reverse complement strand
CAGATGCGTCTTGGCATATTCAGGATCTCTCCGGAAGTGTAACAGACACGGCCGCGCGGGTCATGGCACAAGATGGCGAGTTCACGATTGAACCCCTGTCCGGCATGGCGATCCATATCAATGGAGCGAAAGCTGCGATCACCCCGGGCCGCCCGGTTATACTGTCGGACAAAGACACGCTGAAGGTCGGTGATCTGGAATGCTTGGTGCGTTGCGGCAAAAGCGCGAATGGCGATACGCGTGCTGAAGTGTCTAACCTGACAAATTTTGCCACCGAAGCCAGTGGTGACGGCGAGGCGCTGGTCATTGATGGTGTCTATTCCGAAGCTTCCGAAGTTGAAGATGTAACGCCTGCTGCTGACGTGCGCGATCCGCTGGACGCGTTGAACGAAAATGTTGGGCGGAGTGCGGTCATCGATCCCCTCAGCGCGCTGGACGAAAACATGCGCCGCAACCGCCCCAAAGAAGAAAACCGTCTTGGCGACGATCTGAACTCTGTGACCAGGGAAGAAAAAACTGTGACCACCCATCCCGACAACACCAATTCTGCCATGGCATCTTTGATGCCCCGCAAGGTCAGTACCGATAAATACGGTTTTGAAGACGATGAATTTTCCGCATCCCCCGATGCGGCCTCTGTGCATCTGGAACATCCGGTGGATCACGTGGCGCTGCGTCCCCTGACCCGTGCGCTTGGCTTGCCACTGGGGGATATGTCATCGGAAGAAGCCAGCCGCACCCTTGCCGATATAGGCGGTGCGTTGCGCGCGGCTGTGGGCGGATTGAACAAGA
>NZ_JBMYXF010000108.1:0-1262 GCF_049608145.1 Halocynthiibacter sp. | reverse complement strand
TTTCGCGGCCCTCACCATCGTTGATGATGCCTTTGTCAAACGCCTGATAGAAGATATTCATCACATCCGCATGGGCCTTTTCGACCTCATCCAGCAACACCACAGAATAAGGCTTGCGCCGGATCGCTTCGGTCAGAACACCACCTTCACCATATCCAACATAACCAGGAGGCGAGCCGATCAGACGGCTAACCGTATGTTTTTCCTGGTATTCCGACATATTGATCACGGTCAGGAACTGCTTGCCACCAAACAGATGTTCGGCCACCTGTTCCGCAGTTTCGGTTTTGCCAACACCGGATGGCCCAACCAAAAGGAACGTGCCACGTGGTGTATTTTCACGTACAAAATCAAGCCGCGCCGCCTTCATGCGATCATGGATCACATCAATCGCCAGATCCTGCCCACGCACACCTGCTTTCAGACGATCGCCAAGTAACAAAACCTTCGCTGCGTCATCGTCTGACATAGCCGAGGCCGGAACGCCGGTCCAATCCGCAATCACATCTGCAACCGCATCATTGCCCACCTCAAAATTCACAAGCGGTGCATTATTGTGACGCGCATCACGCAATTCCGTCAGCAAGGCGCTGACTTCATTCTGCCAATCATCCTGTGTGCCTTCGGGGGCTTCCTCGTCTTCATCCAACTCGGCTTCCGGATCGCGTGCAATCCAGCTGCGCAGATCAATCACCCGGTCCACCTTTGCCTTTTCCGCATCCCATCGGGCGCGTAAATTGTCTGCATCTTCTTGCAAACGCGCAATTTCATGATCCGTTGACGCAGCATCATCCACAGCACCTTCCGCGCGCATCAGAACGTCGCGTGCTTCATCTTTTTGGCGCAGCTCCAACATCTGAATGCGTTTTTCCAACAGCTCCAATTCGCGCGGGCGCGCGGTCTGTCCCGCTGCGACACGCACACATGCGGTATCCAGAACATCAAAGGCTTTATCCGGCAATTGTCGCCCGGTCAGATAGCGGTCCGACAAATGCGACGCCGCCTGAAGCGCTGCATCCGAGATATAAACATGATGGGTTTCTTCATAAGCAGACCGCAAGCCGCGCAGAATAGTCACCGCCTGATCGGGGGAAGGTTCATCCAGTTTGATCAGTTGGAACCGCCGGGTCAGGGCCGGATCTTTTTCGAAATATTTCTTATATTCAGACCACGTGGTTGCCGCGATGGCTCGCAGCTGTCCCCGGGCCAAAGCTGGTTTTAGCAAATTGGCTGCATCCGACCCGCCAGCTTGCCCGCCCGCC
>NZ_JBMYXF010000107.1:0-1731 GCF_049608145.1 Halocynthiibacter sp. | reverse complement strand
CAACAGGCACAGGGCAACCCAGAAACGCATGTCACCTTCGGCAAAGGGTTGGAAGCTTTTCCAGCGTAGTTTTTCACCGAAGAACCAGACCACCAGGGATCCGATAAAGCTGAGCACCATAATCAGGGGCAGCGGGCTGAGAGATTTTTTCAGAACTTTAAAAATTCGGAACATGGGGGCACCTGTTATTCAGAACTGTTGGACAAAGCCCAGGAACAGTGATGCGCCAGAAGGGGCAACATTTCATCAAGGGCAGCAGTATTAAAGAAAGCGGAACGCAGATTGGAACTATCACCAATCCCGACCTGGGTGATATCAGCCGCACTGATCGCACGGGTCAGGCGGATTGAATCCAGTCCTCGGGCATTTTCGGTGACATAGCCATCGCCGCGCACATGGAACTGGCGCAACTCACGCCCCTCATTTTCCGTGACGCTGTCGTCATAGTGAAACCGCACGGAAGTGGTGCGCGTCGCAAAGGGCTCATACCAGTAGATACGGAAACGGGTAATATCTTTCTGGCAGCTCACCACCAGGGTGGCATCTTCCCCCTGACCCTCAAGACTTTGCAGCGCAAGGAATAGATCCGTGTCATCCTGGTAGGTTTCAGGGTCCACAGTCTCTCCTGCCAGCGTGCGCAAATCCACCTCGCCTTCGTCATCGAAAACCCGCAGGTTGGCCCCGTTGTCCCGTTCCCGCAGAATCATGGCAACGCCGTTCTCACTTACATCCGGGCTGGTCAGAAGACCCGTCAGGAAAGCAATTGCAGGCACAATCTGTGGTGCAGGCTCGGGTTCAGGCTCCGGCGTTACATCTGTGACTTCAGGGCGCGCCAGCACCCTGTCATAGCATTCAAGCCGGCTGAGGCGTTCATTGTCTTCAAAGCAAGGTGTCAGCAGCTCGCGATCAATCGTAACAGCCCCTTCCTGCGCCAGCAGAGGGGGTGCTAGGGCCGCTGAAAATGCGGCCAAAGAAAAAGTGCCAATCAAAGTCCGTATCTTAAACATTTATCTGCCAGTGTTCGTTTCGGAATACCCAGGTTTTTCGCCGCCTGGGCTCGGTTGTTTTCTGCATCAGAAAGTGCGCGGCGGATCAGGTTTGCTTCGTAGCTTTCCACATAAGCTTTCAGATCAGAAGCAGAGGCGACAGCGGATCTGCCATTCACTTTTGCCCCCAGATGTTCCGGCGTAATCACGCCGTCTTGCCGGGCTTGCAGGCTTGCGCGCGTAATCATCGCGCGCAGTTCATGCATGTTGCCCTGTAGTTCCTGGCGCATAAGAAATGCGACACTGCCCGCCGCAAAGCTTAGCCTCTGCTTGCGTTCGCAGGCCACGGCAATCAGGAATTCATGCGCCAGTGTTTCGATATCTTCGGTGCGTTCACGCAGCGGTTGAATGGGGATCCCGATTTGGGCGATCTTATGATACAAAGATGCTGGCACGCCGCTTTCGCTTGGCACATCGGACGGTGCAGAAAATGCAAGCCGAGATGTCAGGTCCACTTCTCGGCTGCTGCCAAGTGGTCGGAAACTGCCAATGTCCAACAAGCGCGAGAGGCTGCCTTGCAGGTCTTCTGATAGCAGATCCACACGGTCAAAATAGATCATGCCATCACCGGTTTCGCGCAACAGCCCACGCCGAGATGTCGCCACCCCCTGAATTGCCCCGCGCTTATGCCCAAACAACTCGGGCGCAAAGCTTTCTGCGGTCAGTGTCGCACAGTTCACATAGG
>NZ_JBMYXF010000106.1:0-2299 GCF_049608145.1 Halocynthiibacter sp. | reverse complement strand
CCCGCGCGCAAGCGCTGGTTTCAAAAGGTTCGCCGCATCCGACCCACCAGCCTGACCGCCGCCACCAATCAATGTATGGGCTTCGTCGATAAACAGAATGATTTTCTCAGGCGTGCTTAGAACTTCATCCAATACCGCTTTCAGACGACGTTCAAATTCGCCCTTCACCGAAGCCCCAGCCTGAAGCGCGCCCAGATCAAGTTCCCAAAGTGCTGTGCCAATCAGGGCCGCAGGCACATCTTCATCAATGATCTTCAGCGCAAGCCCTTCCGCCAGCGCGGTTTTACCAACACCGGGATCGCCCACAAGGATCGGATTGTTCTTGCGGCGGCGACATAGAACATCGGTGGTCAAGGCAATCTCGCCTTCGCGGCAAAAGACCGGATCAATCTTACCTTCGCGGGCCTGCTGCGTGATATCGCGGCCGTATTTTTGCAATGCGGTTTCGCCCTCGGGCATGGGGCCAGCTTCGCCGCCCGCGGTATGTTCGTCCGTGATCGGCCCTTCCATAGAGCCTTTGGTCAGCTCATGGAAACCCGCGGACATGGCGTCCGCATCCATCGCTTCGAATTCGGATTGCATGTAGAAATGACAATAGCGATCCGGGTTTGACGCAATCGCAACCCAGATCGCGCCGGTGCGAATGTCTTCTTCCTGCAAGCCACCACTGGAAATCACAAAAGCATCCTGCAGCAGTTCCAGCAACATTGGCGAAAACTGTGGCAAGTCCTGCGCGCCGGATTTGGCCCGTTCAATGGATTTACGCGCCAGGGCCTCAAGCCGCATAGCGTTCAGGTTCAACGCATTCAACAGACGTGAAATATCCCCAGCTGGCTGTTCCAGCATGGCCAGAATGATGTGGCTGACGGAAATCTCATAACCGCTTTGTTCCATGCAAAGTTCGCTTGCGCGTTGCAGGGCTTCACGGGAATATGTGTTCAGACGTTCAATGATTTTTTCTTTAGGAATAGTCAGCATTGCTTATTCGCCTTCCTCTTCAACACCAAGAGATGCGCCAATATCGCCCGCAATTTCATTGATGCGTTCCGTCAGGGTGTAATCAAACCAAAGGTGGATCCCGACGACCCCGATCAGCCCCGCAACAAGAATGGTCCAAACCGGCACGCGCCAGCCCATCCGTTGTTTCTGGCCATAGATATTTGGGGTTGGGTCCACCAATTGTGTCGGCGCTTCGCCCTGGTGTTTTTCCAGTACTTTATAAACCGCATCCAACAGATGATCGAGCTTGGCCTGACCATTGTGCATCACGTGATATTTGCCCTCAAACCCAAGGGCGATGCTGAAATACAGGAATTCCAAAAGGTCGGTAAAGCGGTGGCTTTCCTCCATCACCCGATCGAGAATGCCAAAGACCTTTTCCCCACCCCAAGTTTCATTGTGAAACACCGACAACATAGGACGTTCTGGCCAAAGGCTTTCGGCACCCCAGGTCTGTGACAGCACAGATTCATCCACCATGGCACACAGCGCATAACGCGCCGCCAGCGTGGTCGCATCGTCGTACCCTTTGGTTTCGGCTTCCTTCTGGAAGTTCTGGATCTCGCTGCTGAGGCGGCTGTGCAGGGATTCAATATCCGTAAAATTCGGCATATCCCGGATCCGCACCGCAAGACCCAGAACCGGCATCGCCAGTTCCAGCAGGGCGTTTGATCCGCCATCCGGCGCACGCAATTGAAAATCCAAGGTTTCCCGTGGTGAGATCAGTGAAGCAGGGCGCAATTCACTGGCTTGTACAGGCAGGTTGTCATTTGCTGTCTGGGGCAGATTGGCGGATTGTTCTTCGCCATCGAAACCATCAAATGCTGTCACTTCACTCATAACGCTTACCTCTTGATTGCCCAGAACTGCAGTTCCAGTTCAGGGAACTCACCGGCGATGTGGAATGCAAAGCCTTCAGCGCGGTCCATCTGTGACCAGGCCGGGTGTGAATTATCAATTTTGAAATAGGAATATCCCGCATGATACGGCAGCTGGCGCGGGGCCACGGCCATCAGATGCAGTGGAATACCTGGCAACTGTTTGCCCACCAATTCGCGGATCTTTTCAAGCGAGCTGACCTTGGCTTGTGCCGGGAACTGCGTATGCAGGCGTTCCTGTGGCACGCTGGCTTTGACGGCCAGAACAAAATCGTAATCGCGGATCATCTGGCGTTCCGGTACCGGCGCCACGATATAGCCGTGTTTCTTACGCTGATGATGGATCGGCACAGCATTCGCAACCAATGTCGCGGTCACAAGCTGGCGCAGGTTCTGTGTGACAGATGGCCAACAGTTTTCCG
>NZ_JBMYXF010000105.1:0-2334 GCF_049608145.1 Halocynthiibacter sp. | reverse complement strand
ATGTCATTTCCCATTCCGCCGTAAATGAAATCACCGCCCGCACCACCATTCAGCGTATCCTGTCCATCCAACCCCATTAAGGTGTCAGCCCCCGTGCCTCCAAACATGGTTTCATTACCGGTATCATCGCCAATCAGCCGATCATTTCCGGATCCACCAAACATCGTGTCGTCGCCACCTTTCGATTTCAGGGTGTCATCGCCATTGTCTCCATTCAGGCTATCGTTGCCGGCTCCGCCAACCAAGCGATCATTCCCGTCACCGCCACGCAGATCATCATTGCCGGCGTTGCCGTAGATTGCATTGTCCGCATGATTGCCAATGACCGTGTCTTGTCCCGCGCCAAGAAACGCATCTTCGATCACGGTACCCTGCATAATAGCAAGGTTTCCAATCCGCCCAAGAATGTCCGAAAAACTTCCTGAGTTCAGGTTCAACATATTGTTGTCAGAAGAAAAGCTCAGATCTATCCGATCATGCCCCCCCTTATCATACAGTGTAATGGCGACGGTATTTCCACGATAAACCGAAGTAGATACATCCGCGACCATCGCGTCAAACAGCTGCTCCAGATAACCGCCTGCGTTGGAGTTTTTCCCGTACACCGTATTGCCAGCTTGCCCACCACTGCCCTGAGGCGCACCATACATTTCCTGTATTGCCAGGACATCCACCATCATCGGCGTCATCGTAAAAGCGTAACTGGCAGAAGTATTCGTATTTTCATTTTGACTAAAATACGACATCAGCGAAAGCTGCCAACTGTCCTCGATGAAATCATTGTGGACACCATATGTGGCAGAACCATTATAATCACCTTGGTGTCCCAAACCCAAGGCGTGGCCAATTTCGTGGATATACGTCTGAAAACTATAGGTATCAATCTGCGTGCCATAAGAATTCAGCCATCCCGTTCCAACATTCACACTTGCGGAATATGTTGTGTTTCCCATGACATAATCAGCCCCGGCAAACGCCCCTGACTGATTGTCATCAAAGGTTAATTGCGCGCCACCGGATGTTGTTTCAATAAAATTCAGGTTGGCAACGTTCTCCCAAGCTTCCATCGCCCAGCGTGCCAGTTGCTGTCCATTGCTGGTCAACCCAGTCAAATTCACCGTAATATTTCCTGAAGACCCCGGATTGAACTGATGCGCTCTGAATGAATTGTCGCTCCAATATCCGTTGATCAGGTAGTTTTTCATATCATCCAATGACCCGGAAACCGCCGCCAAAGGCAAAGGCAACCCATCAGTATGAACTTCGTCGTTTTGATCATCATTGCAATAGCGACACATACCACCTACCTCATTTGCATCCAGTGCAGGCAGTTCACAACGCGTATCAAATCACTGAACTGGGAAAAACGCCATCCGTCACCAATCGGTGGTTATAACGCGACCATTTCCGTCAACTTGAATTTACCCACTGCCCTACTCAGATGATAGGAAGCAGCCTGCCTTCCGTACAGAAAACAGTCTTTCAAATTCGTTTCAACACGAGCAAAACCAGACAAGATGCCTGGCTAAATACTTTGTTTTACAGGGTCGAAAAACGGACAATTCGACAGATATAATCATCTGCCGAATTGTAACATTTCAGGTCAAGCCTGTTCAGGCACAAGAATCTCGCGTTTGCCAACATGGTTCGCGGCACTGACAAGCCCTTCATCTTCCATCTGTTCAACCAGACGCGCGGCCTTGTTGTAGCCGATCGCCAATTTTCGTTGGATATAAGATGTAGAACATTTGCGATCCTTGATCACAATCGCCACGGCCTGATCATACAGCGCATCTTCACCATTGGTGTTGCCACCCGTGTTCAGCCCCAGCACGGCATCGATATTATCCGCCTTGTCATCATCCGGGCCATCGACCACACCGCCAATATACTCAGGCGGACCAAAGGCTTTCAGGTGGTTGACGATTTCTTCGACTTCTTCATCGGAACAGAACGGCCCATGCACACGGGTAATTTTAGAACCCCCTGCCATATACAACATGTCACCCATGCCAAGCAGTTGTTCTGCGCCCTGTTCGCCAAGGATGGTGCGGCTGTCAATTTTCGACGTCACCTGGAACGAAATTCGGGTTGGGAAGTTGGCCTTAATCGTACCGGTAATCACATCCACAGACGGGCGCTGTGTCGCCATGATGATGTGGATGCCCGCCGCGCGCGCCATCTGCGCCAGACGCTGAATGCAGGCTTCGATTTCTTTACCTGCAACCATCATTAGGTCGGCCATCTCATCGACGACCACCACGATATATGGCATTTTCTCGGGCTTGTTTTCTTCAGTCTCAAAGATCGGATCGCCGGTTTCTTCGTCAAAAC
>NZ_JBMYXF010000104.1:0-2483 GCF_049608145.1 Halocynthiibacter sp. | reverse complement strand
AAAGATCGCAGGCGCATGGTCGCGCCAGGCCTCAACCGTGCGGGTTACCCCACCCGCGGCAGCCTTTCCCAGATGGTATTTCTGTGCATAGCCCCCCACCAGAAGGGTCAATTTCACATCGGGCAAGGCCTGTAAAACCGGCGCACGCCATGTCTGCGCACAGATCTTGGGAGGTGGCAGATCAGACCCTTTTTCAGTGTAGCCAGGGAAACAGAACGCCATCGGCACAATAGCAACACGATCTTGGTCGTAAAATATCTGATCATCAACACCCATCCAGTTGCGCAGCCTGTCACCGGACGGATCCGTAAAGGGACGCCCCGAAAGATGCACTTTCATTCCCGGTGCCTGTCCAGCAATCAAAATACGCGCCCCGGGCTGAAACCAGGCAACGGGTCTGGGCGAATGTGCAGAATGGGTTTGCGCGAAACGATCTGCACAAAGCACGCAGTCAGTCAGTTCTGTTTTCAATTTTTGCAGCGTGTCGGTCATTTCTTCACTATAACCCCGACGCCCCAAAGGCCCAGAGAAAGAACGCAGAGCACGAAAAAGTGACCCAAATCTGTCGACCTGAACATCCGGGCTGGATCATAATAACAACATTGTTCCTGACGGAAGAAATCAAATTTTCTTGCGACAACTGATTAACATACCACAGCAAAAACCCTGCAAAATAGTGCCGGTAAGATACATGCGCTGCAAGCAGGTCGTTGACTACCCCAATCTGCGATGAACATTCCCCTGCGCTTTCTCTTGTTCCGTGGCGTAATTTCACGTACATCGATCTAAACAAAAACATCAGGGAACGCGCCAAATATGTATCGTGTGTGGAATTTCGTCATAAATTACTCTGTACTTCTGATCCTCGGGGCGTTGATTGCTCTCGTGTGGGCCAATATTGACCCACACAGCTATCATCACGTGGTTGAATACCCCATTTGGTTCAACGACTGGGTCGGCACCGACGCCGGGAAATGGGTGTACAAATACGGGGCCGAGTTTCACATCGAAGACATTGGTGATGTCACCCGTGTCCTGACCTTCCATTATCTTGTCAACGATGTGCTGATGGCCTTCTTCTTTGCCATCGCAGCAAAAGAGGTCTGGGAAGCCGTTATTCTGAAAAACGGCTCTCTGCGCGGCAAGAAAGCAGCAACCCCCTTGTTTGCAACACTGGGCGGCATGATTGGCCCGATTGCGATTTACCTAGGCTTGGCGGCTTTCCTTGGGTCCACCACCTATGACGCCGTAGCCAATGGCTGGGCCGTTCCAATTGCAACAGATATCGCATTCGCTTACCTGGTTGGCCGTCTCGTCTTTGGCGCGGGCCACCCTGCGGTACGCTTCCTGTTGCTTTTGGCGATTGCGGATGATGCCGCTGGCCTGATTATTCTTGCGATCTTCTACCCATCGGGCGAATTGGCCCCTGAGTGGCTGTTGCTATCCGTTGGCGCTGCGGCACTTGTCTGGTTTCTTTTCAACGACCTTCCGCGTCGCATGGACAAAGGCAACCAGATGCGTCCGATGTCCAGTAAGGTACGAAAATATTTCGGCTTCTGGCCCTATCTGATTGCAGGTGCTTTCAGCTGGTATGGCTTCCAGCAGGCTGGTATTCACCCTGCCCTAGGCCTGTTGCCGATTGTTGTCACAATCCCACATGCAGACCGTGCCTTTGGTATCTTCTCCGAAGCGGAAAGTTATCTGACTGACCTGCTCAACGATATTGAACACAAACTGAAGCACCCGGTTGAAATCGCTCTGTTCTTCTTCGGCCTGCTGAACGCTGGCGTGGAATTCTCTGCAATTGGCTCGCCAACCTGGCTGGTTCTGGCAGGCCTGATTATTGGTAAGCCTATCGGCATTCTGGCCTTCGGTTGGTTTGGCGCCCATATTCTAAAACTGGGTCTGCCCCAAGGCATGCGCACGATCGATCTATTTGTGATTGGCTGTGTGGCAGCAATTGGCTTTACTGTGTCGTTGTTTATCGCAGCCGTGGCGTTTGACAGCTCTGTGATGCTGGATGGCCAATCAGTACAAGCCGCAGCGAAGATGGGCGCATTGTTCAGCTTTGTCGCAGCGATTGTTTCCATTATCGCAGGCAAGCTGTGCCGAGTTCAAAAACAAGAGCTATAATTACACCACTTTTTTCCCGGCCACATGCAATATCTGTGGCCGGGACGTTTTATGTTCATTTACTGTGATCAAATCTGCGTTGATCCATTGAACTTTCCCTCTGAATAAACACATAATGTGTATAAGATACAAAGTAGAGCGATCGTTAATACAATCGTGCTAACGGTTGTGTTGTTGTTTCGTGGTATAACCAGTCAAGAGAGGTCTGATGCTGGTATTCGAAGAGGTCAGTAAGTCTTTCTGGACTGGAACCCAACGCAAGGTCATTCTTGATCGGGCGTCTTTCCGGTTGGAAAAAGGCAACTCTATGGGTGTTCTGGCTCCGAACGGGACAGGTAAAACCACATTGA
>NZ_JBMYXF010000103.1:0-2612 GCF_049608145.1 Halocynthiibacter sp. | reverse complement strand
GGCACGTCAGGGTCTTTGATCACCTCAACGATTTTTCCTGCGGCTTCACAGCCGGCAAGAAAAATCACCATCCCCATCAGGCAAAGCAGTTTTGTAAACGCAGACCTCATTCGTCATCCTCCAGATCCGCGTCACCATACAGTTCGTGCGACCGCATGATGCCTTGATATTCATGCTGGAACACTTCCCAGAACAACATCTGAAGACCCTTCTGACGGGTCGATTTCAACTCAGAGAAATAGGCTTTGTACATATCCCAGCACCAGGCATCTTTTTCCATTCCACTTTCCGGTGCTGCATCGGGCGTATATGACCGGAAACGCCGTTCCAACGCGCGTGGCAAAAGTGCTGTCAGAACGGAATCCAGAGCCTTATCAATAGCCACCTCTGTTGCGTTCTGATGTGCGTCCAGATGTTCAACGGTTTCCTTCACGGCCGCAGGGGCTGACAGATGCACAGCGCCACGTTTGGCAAACAAAGCGTGCAGGGCTTCGTCCGTGTTTTCACTGAAACGCAGCGGGTTATCTTCCACTGCATGCAGGTGCATGGTGGCCAATGGGAAACGCCCACTGCTGTCCTGACGCGACACATAGATCTTGTTCAGACCGCCCACCGCGGCGCGCAATGCCCCCCCAATATCGGCAAGCGTGCGACTTGCTTCTTCAGATGACATATCGCCCAAAGGCAAGCCAAGTGCGCGGGTCAGTGGACGCAGGGCCACATGATCCACCGGATGTTCCAGATGCACAGACGCCGCATCTGGGGATACGGAAAATTCATCATCTTCAAAACCGTATTTATCGGTGCTGACCTTGCGGGGCGTCAAAGATGCCATGGTCGAATTGGTGTTGTCGGGTTGGGTGGTCACTGTTTTTTCTTCCCTGGTCACAGAGTTCAGATCGTCGCCAAGACGGTTTTCTTCTTTGGGGCGGTTACGGCGCATGTTTTCATCCAACGCACTCAGCGGATCGATGACCGCACTGCGCCCGACATTTTCATTCAATGCATCCAGCGGATCACGTACATCAGCAGCGGGTGTTACATCCGCAACCTCTGATGCTTCGGAATAGACACCATCAATGACCAGTGCCTCGCCGTCACCGCTGGCTTCGGTGGCAAAATTTGTCAGGTTAGACACTTCGGCACGCGTATCTCCATTCGCACTTTTGCCACAGCGCACCAGACATTCCAGGTCACCGACCTTCAGCGTGTCTTTGTCCGACAGTATAACCGGGCGGCCCGGCGTGATCGCAGCTTTCGCTCCATTGATATGGATCGCCATGCCGGACAGCGGTTCAATCGTGAACTCGCCATCTTGTGCCATGATCCGTGCGGCGGTGTCTGTCACGCTGCCGGAAAGATCCTGAATATGCCAGGACGCATCCGGCGTGCCGCCGATGATCCCGCCTCGCTGGGAAAAGGTAAAAGACAGCGCCAGGGCAGGAACCACGTCCTGCACGTTCATAATCTGCAAAGTTGCTTTCATAGTATCCCTCTTCCTTATGCCCGCATCTGAAGGACCACAGGTTTTAATTCCTGCCCGCCCCCGTCACCGGAAAATGTTGTCCATCCGAGATCTGATTTCGCTTCTTCACCTAGGGTGAATTCGGGCGTTTGATCCTGTTGAAAATGCAGTTCCAGATCGTAAGCCAACTGATCTTTCAGCAGAAATTCCACGAGTTCTTTCAAACGCGGATAATCCCGCCCACTGGGCAGGAAGTCCCGGAACCGCCGGAAGCTCAGATCTTCGAAAACGATAGTAAATTTACCGGCGACGTCTTTCACATGATCTCCGATGGTCATGTCGTGTCCCAGAGTCATATTCGCCATGCCCATCTTGCTGCGCTGATCTTCAGGGATTGTGACAAGGCGATGTTCCACCTGGCGGATCCAAACCTTTGGCAGCGCAAAAGAGTGCGCAATCACACCCGCGATCATTTCAGCAGAACGCGTCCGGCCCGCAACAATGCCCAGATAAGTCAGAAGTTTGGCCCAGGGAATGCCTGCCGCACCACGTGCTTCTTTACCACCGATCCCGATCAGCGAGAACATCCAATCCGAAAACTGATCCGTCGCGCCAGGGCGATACCGTATAAAATAGCGATACTTGCGCCAGGACAGATAGAACAGCCAGATCAAACGGTTCGAGAAAAAGTCGTTAAAACTTTGCTGAACACCTTCTTCACCCTGGCTCCAGACAGCGGTTTCCAACATATGGGGCGGTAAGGGCGACGACGCGCCATGCAGACCCAGAAAGTTCACAGTCATCGCAACGGAACGATCACCATCGGTGTTTTCCAGTTCTTCCACTTTGACAAGGTCACCCGCGGGGAACCCCATGCCGGGATCGACGCGAAACATAAGGTTTTCAACACCTTGTTCCTGCAGTGCGCGTTCTTCGACCTCATGACCAAGCTCACCCAGAATCAGTTCAACCGCCTGGAAAAATGCAAACTTCGGTGCATCGGCTTCCAGCGTGGAAAGCAGTTTAGGGTCTATATCAGGGGTTGATTGCCGATACGCGCCGTCCATCGATACACCTCCCCTGCTTCTAAACCCTGCACTTCCAATTCGTGGAAAGAGTTAATGGTTGCGTAAAGCGCGAAGAATTC
>NZ_JBMYXF010000102.1:0-2698 GCF_049608145.1 Halocynthiibacter sp. | reverse complement strand
GTGGCATTCTGCCCGGTGAAAAAGTAACCGCAGAAATCGCGGCTATTCGGGGCATCGCGGAAGGTGTTGCGTCGATTTCCCCCAACCGACACGAAGGTGTGGACAGCTGGGAAGATCTTCTGGATTTCATTCACCACGTACGTCATGTGACGGGCAAGCCTGTGGGCATCAAAACCGTCATTGGTGAACTGGAACCGATGAAAGATCTGCTGACTCTGATCAACAGTCGCGGCGCTGCCAGTGCGCCTGACTTTATCACGATTGATGGCGGGGAAGGTGGAACCGGTGCCGCGCCAATGCCTCTGATGGATCTGGTGGGCATGACGGTGCGTGAAGCTTTGCCTTTGGTTGCCAACCTTCTGCGCGAAGCCGGGTTGAAAGATCGCATCCGCCTGATTTCATCTGGTAAGTTGGTAAATCCCGGCGATGTGGCCTGGGCGCTTGCAGCGGGCGCGGATTTTGTCACCTCTGCGCGTGGATTTATGTTCAGCCTTGGATGCATTCAGGCGTTGAAATGTAACAAAAACACCTGCCCAACGGGAATCACAACCCATGATGAACGTTTCCAAAAGGGCCTTGTGCCAGAGGCGAAATATGAAAAAGTCGCCGCCTATGCCAAGGGCATGATTAAGGAAGTTGAAACCATTGCCCATTCTGTGGGGGTCAGTGAACCCCGCCAGATCCGACGCAAACATGTGCGCATTGTCGGGGGCAACGGACGATCTACGCCGATGGATGAAATCTTTCCGACTCAGCCATAAAAACAGCCTGCGTTGGCAAATGTTACAGATTGCCAACGCAGACGTGAGATGAGTTTGTTTGGTTCTTAACGATCGGGCGCGTAGATATAGGGCAACACCAAACCTTCCGGAGTTTCCCGATGTCTTTTAAACCTGATCTTAAATGGTCCGATGTTACGCCTAAATCCCAGTTTATGAATCGCCGCCAGCTGATCAAAGGTGCGGCTGGCGCGGTGGCGCTGGGCAGCATCGGTGGTGCTGCCCATGCGCGGGGGCAATATGCAGTGGAAGGCACGAACGAACCAAACAGCCTGTCCGACATCACGAACTATAATAACTTCTATGAATTCGGCACGGGTAAAGAAGACCCTGCGCGCAATGCCCATACGCTGACCACAGATCCTTGGACGGTGAAAATCGATGGTCTTGTTGATCGCCCGGGGGATTACGACCTTGCGGATATTCTAAAGCAGGTGAACATCGAAGAACGCATATATCGTTTTCGCTGTGTCGAAGCTTGGTCAATGGTCATTCCCTGGAACGGGTTTGAACTGAATCAGCTTTTGAATCACGCGGGCATTCAATCTTCGGCGAAATATGTGGCTTTCGAAACCCTGTTGCGCCCTGAAGAAATGGTCGGACAGCGGTCACGTACACTGAATTGGCCATATCGCGAAGGCCTGCGTCTGGACGAAGCTATGAATCCCCTGACACTTATGGCGACGGGTCTTTATGGTGAAGATCTGCCCAATCAGAATGGTGCGCCTTTGCGTTTGGTCGTGCCGTGGAAATATGGTTTTAAATCTATCAAATCCATCGTGCGCATCACGCTGACGGATACGCAGCCAGATACATCATGGAACATGACCAATCCTCGTGAATATGGGTTCTATTCAAATGTGAACCCTGAGGTCGATCATCCGCGTTGGTCCCAGGCGTCTGAACGTAAGATCGGTGGCGGCCTGTTTTCCAGCCGTCAGGATACGCTGATGATGAATGGTTATTCTGAATATGTAGATCACCTGTACGCAGGTATGGATCTGCGCGCGAACTTCTGAGGCACATATCATGGAATTGAATTCTGTCATCACCTGTCCGTCGTGCAGGTTCTCCCGCCGCGAACGCGTGGTGGCAGATGCCTGTCAGTGGTTCTATGCCTGCACAAACTGCGGAACTGTGTTGCATCCACGGGATGGGGATCACTGCGTGTTTTCCTCTTATGGTGTGGAAATGCATCGGCCGTTCGGCTTCGTAGAAGGGGTTCCGGGGTGACTATATATATGCAACGTTTTTTCACCCCGGTTTTCGCGCCTGTTAATCAGGCCACGCGTCGGATTCCAACTTGGGTGATTTATCTTCTGGGGCTTTTGCCGTTCGTCTGGATGGTAAAGCAGCTGTTCGCGGGGCAGCTTGGTGTTGATCCCGTGAAAGCGATTGAACATCAGCTTGGGGAATATGGTCTCTATTTTCTCGTTGCTGGGATCGCAATCACGCCCGCCCGCAAACTTCTGGCTTTGAACCTGATCAAATATCGTCGTGCCATCGGTGTCTTGGCGGCCTTCTATATAACAGCGCATCTTGCGACATGGCTTGTGCTGGACATTCAACTGCGCTGGGGCGAAATCTGGGCCGACATTCTGAAGCGTCCCTATATTACGATTGGCATGGCCAGCTTTCTGATGATCCTGCCACTGGCGCTGACCTCCAATAATCTATCGGTTCGCAAGCTTGGTCCGGTGAAATGGCGCAATCTTCATAAGCTGACGTATATAGCAGTCCCTCTGGCGGCCGTTCACTTCGTCATGATTGTGAAGGGCTGGCAGCCGGAACCTCTGATCTGGCTGGCTGTGATTCTGAGTTTGCTGCTTTTACGGCGCCTCAGGTAACTTCTTTTATACTTTCTTAAGAATCGCGGTCCTCAGTGGCCGCGTTTTTCGTAGGTATGCATGTTGTATGCA
>NZ_JBMYXF010000101.1:0-2725 GCF_049608145.1 Halocynthiibacter sp. | reverse complement strand
GACCGAAACGGGCAACTGACCACCAGGCGCACCAATACGCGCGCCCGTCCAACCGACCTGCGGCGCCTCAGTAAATTCCACCGGGAACACGGCAATCGGTGCGTCATAGCCTTTCTGCACACGAATTTCATATGTGCCTGCCTGTTCAGGCGCGGCCAGCCAATGTGGCGTGACACCGATGGGATCACTGCCGAAACGGGTTTCCCAATCAAGACGTTCCTCAGTCCGCGGGTCAAATAATGCAACCGTATATTGCGCGTTTGGCTGAAGCGCTGCGGTGGCGTTTAGATAAAAGACATTCTCAGTGCCCATCGCATAAGGCCCGTTGTTGGGCATGGTGAACCCGACCGCATGGGCTGAGAAAGGCACAGAAACCGTTTCGCCGTCATTCGCAGAGCTCACTTCCAGACTGCCATGGCCCTCTGCAGAAATTGCTTCGATCATCCAGACACCATCTGGCAATTCCGCAGGGAGGGCTGTCAGGATCTCAGCAGCATCTTTGCGTGACCCGATGACGATGATCTCGCCCGTTTCTGTGTTGGTTGCGCGATAGGTTAGCTGCGCCGGGCGTGTTGTCCCTTCCGTCGTAACAATTTGCACTTTCAGCGAAAACACACCGTTGCTGGCCTCTTCCACCGGGACAACCGGCGCGGTGATGTTGCGTAAAGCATCCCCCAAGCCATTGGCATCGCCCGCATCAAAATACTGCCCGCCGGTATTATCCGCCAGACATTGCAACTGTGCTCGCGCGTCTGGGTCGGTGACGTCAAAGCCAACCACATGTGCGGTGAAATTGACACCCAGGCGTTCCAATTCGGCACCAACAGCGCATTGAAGTTCGTCCCTTTTCCCGGACACTGGGGTACTTTACCCCTGTCCACGATAGGAGCATCACATGGGACAACAACGAAAAACATACACGGATGATTTCAAGGCCGCTGCCGTTGACCGGCTTTATGAGCCTGGCGCGACGCAGGGCAGCGTTGCCCGGGAACTTGGGATCACGGGCACTCAGTTGAAGACCTGGCGTCTTGAGATAGAAGCCTTTGGGTCTGCAGAGGCCAAGCGGCGGCAGAAAGCCGATGCTACGGAGCTTGAGCGACTGCGCAAAGAAAACAAACGCCTGGCGCAGGAGGTGGAAATTTTGCACAAAGCGTCGGCTTTTTTCGCGACGCGGGCGGTGAAACCATGACGAATAAGCGTGCTTTCGTCACTGCCCAAAAAGCTCAATACGCGGTTTCTACACTTTGCAAAACTCTGAAAATTTCCCGGGGCTGGTTTTATGGCTTCCGGGCCAGCCAACTCGCGAGGGATCAGCGCAATGCAGACCGAGACGACCGGGATTTGGAACTGCTGCCCAAGATCAGGACCTTCTTCAAAGCCAGCAGGAAATGCTATGGGTCAAAGCGGATCCATCAGGATCTCCGGGCTGACGGCGAGGTAGTTTCTGAGCGGCGAGTAGCCCGTATCATGAAGGAAAATAAGGTATCCCCACGCCTGAACAAGAAACGCAAGCCAGTGACAACAGACAGCAATCATAAGATGAGCCCTTCGCCAAATCTTCTGGAACAGGAGTTTCATTGCCTCACTCCCAATACTGTTTGGTTGGCCGACATCACCTATATAGATACAGATGAAGGATGGCTCTATCTCGCCGGCGTGAAAGACATGGCCTCGCGAGAAATCGTTGGCTGGGCGATGGAGGATCACATGCGGGCCGAGCTTTGCTGTGATGCCCTGACGATGGCCCTGGGTCGCAGAGGCCCCGTTCCCGGTCTTGTCCACCACTCCGACAGGGGAAGCCAGTATGCGGGCATAGAATATCGCAAACTGATCAAAAATGCAGGGCTGACGCAATCTATGAGCCGTAAAGGCGAGTGCCTGGACAATGCCCCCATGGAAAGCTTCTTTGCATCACTGAAAAAGGAATTGGTTCACCGTCAACGGTTCAAAACACGCGCGCAAGCCAAAGCCGCAATCTTCGAATACATCGAGGTCTTCTACAATCGCCAGAGACGCCATTCAGGCATCAACTACAAAACACCAAAACAGGCTTTTGAAAATATGACTTGGAAAATGGCCGCATAGGGTCAATAATCATACTGTCCGGAAACAGGGACGAAGTTCAGACGAGCGACTGGATGTAATAATGCCGGGAGACGGGAAGAAACGGAGGAAAGCCTGAGACTTCAGGCTGACAAAGTGAAGTCCCGGATCACGGCATTATTACATCCGTACTCGCTCGGCCTCGGCGGCGGATAACAAGCGCAACACAGCGCGACTGCGCCACGACCCAAAGGGGCGTTCTTCCAACAGTTCGGAAATCTTAGGGCTCGACAGCAAAATAGAAATGGCGACCGCCCGCATGGGGGCAGCCGCCAGATTTCAGATCAGATGTCGCACTCATCTTCTAGGCAGGTGAAGTCTTCGATTTCGCCAGAGTCGCCTGCTTGCACGTCGTAGTAATTCTGGGTAGTCCATTCTGCCCGACCTCCGCAGATGGGGCATGGCTCATCTTTTTTGTCTTCGTTGATGTAGATCGGGTTGTGATTCTTCTGTGCCATTTTGCGTCCTTTCGTGACATGCTGATTTTTGGTTGATGTCCGAGTACCCCGCTTAAAAATGAAGCCGGGTCAGGGATGCCGAAGGCACCAGCTTGCTGGGCGAAATAATTTACGCAGGAAATTATTTCGATCCTTGAGGCGGTTTTGTTTTGGAGCCAATC
>NZ_JBMYXF010000100.1:0-2827 GCF_049608145.1 Halocynthiibacter sp. | reverse complement strand
ATTGCACGCTCGAGATGGAAACGCCGGATAGGGAGCAAGACAACTGTCACGCCTATGGCGGTTGAGAATCGATGTGTTTGATCAACTTCCTTACTAAGAACCGCACTTGCTTGCCGAAATTCTAGCGCTCAATAAATTCGCCATTTCTGTAAATGCCCAAGAAGCAAAGCGTGCGGCGGGCGAGCAAGCTGTCGTAAGCGCGAGGTCATTGATCCGAGGCATGAGTTTTGGTATTGTTGCTTCAAACATTTGTCCGAAAAGGGCACCGAGCAGTGAAGATTAACAGATTTCCAAGACGGATTTTTCTCTTGGGCGGTGTAGCTGCCTTTCTCTCGGGATGCGCAAGCAAGTTCCGCTCTTATACTGGGCCAGAAGTGACGCGCTTACGCCTGTACAAGTCGGAGAGGCTACTGGTGCTCGATGGCGCGGACGGAGTGCTCAAAACGTACTCGGTCGGCCTTGGCTTCGCGCCGGATGGACACAAACAATTCGAGGGCGATGGCCGCACGCCTGAAGGTGCGTACAACATTGACCGCCGCAATCCGAACAGCCTGTTTCATCTGTCTGTCGGCATCTCCTACCCGAACGAGGCGGACGTTGCCTGGTCTTGTCGCGGTTTAGTTCCGGTCTCTTTCGAGCAATGTTTGCTATGAAGGAGATAAAGAATGGCAAAGAGATACACAGACGAGTTTCGGCGTGATGCGGTTCGCATGGCGACCACCAGTGGATTAACGCGGCCCCAACTTTCATCGGATTTGGGGGTTGGGCTTTCGACGCTGAACAAATGGGTTCAACAGCATCAACATGATGACTTGATGTCAGGACCGCATGAAGACGTGGAAAAGGAGAACACGCGGCTTCGCAAAGAAATCCGTCTGCTGCGCGAGGAGAGGGAAGTGTTAAAAAAGGCGGCGATCTTCTTTGCAGGCCAAAGCCGGTGAGATTTGCTTTCATCGACGCCTGGAAAGAAGAATGGTCTGTGGAGTTTCTTTGCCGGATTATGCGGGTCACATCGCGGGGGTTCCGTGCTTGGCGGGTGCGCCCGATGAGCCAGCGTCAGCGTGATGATATGGTGCTTTTGGCCCATATCCGTGAGCAGCACCGCCTCAGTTTGGAAAGCTATGGGCGGCCGCGTATGACCGAAGAGTTACAAGAATTGAACTTGAATGTCGGCCACCGTCGCGTTGGTCGTTTGATGCGTGAGAATGGCATCAAGATCGTCAGAACCCAGAAATACAAGGCGACGACGGACAGCAATCACACGTTCAACATTGCGCCCAATTTGCTGGATCAGGACTTCTCAGCTGATGGCCTCAACCAAAAATGGGCTGGAGACATCAGCTACATCTGGACCAGCGAAGGTTGGCTGTATCTGGCCGTTATCCTTGATTTGTATTCTCGTCGCGTCATCGGTTGGGCCGTTAGTAACCGCATGAAGCGGGATCTGGCGATCCGGGCGTTGGACATGGCGGTGGCCCTGCGACAGCCGCCCAAGGACTGCATTCATCATACGGATCGCGGGTCGCAGTATTGTTCCAACGAGTATCAAAAGCGTCTGAAAAAGCACGGCTTCAAGGTATCAATGAGCGGCAAAGGGAATTGTTACGACAATTCCATGGTTGAAACGTTCTTCAAATCTATCAAGGCTGAGCTGATCTGGCGCAACAAATGGGACACACGTCGTCAGGCAGAAGGTGCGATCTTCGAGTATATCAATGGCTTCTACAATCCGCGCCGCCGTCACTCATCGCTGGGTGGCAAAAGCCCCTTGGCCTTCGAACGAAAGGCTGCATAAATGAGTTAGGAGACCGGAACGTAAGCGCGACAAGTCCACATAGTTTAGCCTATCGTGCGACACGGTTTGGACTGACAACCTCACCTGCATCACACAAATCATCCATTGCCCGGCAGGGTTATGCGAAGCATGATCCCGAGAGGGGACTGAAACGGACGGACGAATTCCGCCAGGATGCGGTGCGTATCGCACTGACCAGTGGGCTAACACGTAAGCAGGTGGCTGATGATCTTGGGGTCGGAATGTCGACGCTGAACAAATGGATCACCGCGCATCGAGACACAGATGTGGTGTCGAAAGAGGATCTGAGCCTCGCCAAAGAGAATGATCGACTTCGACGTGAGATCCGGCTCCTCAAGGAGGAGAGGGAAATCTTAAACTGAAGAGGATCAGGAAAGGCCCCAGTGGGGCGTTTCCCCGATGAAGGCCACCGCGTACTTCGCCAGAGATGCAAAGTGAGGTACGCATTTATGATTGAGCATCGTCCCACATTTTCGGTTCGTGCAATGTGTCGTTGTTTGAAGCTGCATCCCAGCGGTTTCTACGCATGGCTTAAGAAACCGTTAAGCCAGCGTGCACAGGAGGATGTACGACAAACCAAGCTGATCAAAGATGCGTGGAAAGATAGCGGCAAGGTCTACGGATATCCACTGCCCGGCAGGGTTATGCGCAGCATGATCCCGAGAGGGGCAAGCTGCATGATGATTTGTGTGATGCAGGTGAAGTTGTCAGCCCAAACCGTGTCGCTCGATTGGCTAAACTGTCAGGCATTCACGCTCAGATCGGTTATAAACGTCGCATAGGCAAATACGGCGGCAAACCATCCGTTGTGGTTAATAACACATTAGATCGCCAATTCGACGTCGCAAAACAGGACCGCGTATGGGCCACAGATATTACCTATATTAGAACACAACAGGGCTTTGCGTATTTAGCAGTTGTGATTGATTTGTATTCCCGCCGCGTTGTTGGCTGGGCCATGCAATCCAGACAACCAACAGACTTGGTGCTGCAAGCGTTATTAAGTGCTGT
>NZ_JBMYXF010000099.1:0-2942 GCF_049608145.1 Halocynthiibacter sp. | reverse complement strand
CGCCACGAAATCAGGCTTTCAGACCTCAAGGGCATTGATGGAATGGATAACCTGACACGCGGCCGAATTGTGCCGCTGTTTGAGGAGTTGAGCGCGGCGACCATGACCCAAGACGACCCCGAAAAAATGCGCGTGACCATCGGTGGGCTTTTAGATCATGCGGTCGTCGATTACCGCCACGAAGTCAGCGGCGATACTCTTGTTTCTTGGTACTTTGGCCGAGCTTTCCGAGACATGGCGCATGAATCGAACCATTGGGCAATCCTTGATCGCCAAGCAGTGTTCCATTTGGGCAGCAAATACTCGGTTTTGCTGTTCCAGCATATCAGCAGCCTAACAGGCCTCAAACACGTCACGAGCAAGCGTTTTTCTGTGGCTGATTTGCGGATGGTTCTTGGAGTACCTGAAGGAAAACTCGAACGGTTTTCGCATCTAAAATCCCGTGCCATTGAACCCTCAATTACTGAGATAAACAGCGACCTAACCCGGCTGCACCTGACTGCCACCTATCACAAGATCGGGCGCACAGTGGCTGAAGTCGAGATAGCTTGGGAAGTCGAGGAAAACTTAACCAAAGTTAAGGCTGAACTGGACCGTCCCAAGGTCGGACGCAAGGCGCGGCAGGATGGGACCGCAGAAACACCAGTGGCCGCATTCCCAGAATTTGGAACGGTGAAGAGTTGCCCGCCGTGGGAGCAGATCGCGCGAGATAATGCACCGCGCATTGACGGGCGGCATGTGCCAGATTTACGCCTGTTGGCAGACAACTTTCGCAAGTGGTGCGGAGAGAAGTCGATCCCACTTGATATGGTCAGTATTGAGAAGACATTCACCACATGGTGCAAAAGCTATTCGGCGCGCTGATCTGATGGCACCGCACACCCTTCCGCACATGTCACCCGCACAGGCCGCACAGGTCGCAGATGTCTCTCGTTGGGCCATTATGAGGGCTATAAATAACCATAAATTAAAGGCCAATAGAGACAATCGGAACCATTGGAGAATTTCACAGGACGATCTGGATGAGTGGTGCGCGCACACTGTGCGGATCGCACACCCCGCACACCCTGAAGAAAGCCCCGAATTACGCGAAAAGCTAGCGGCAGAAACTATACGAGCAGACGCAGCAGAACGCGCACGGGATCAAGCAGAAAGTGACCGTGATAAATGGCGCGGTATGGCTGAGAAGTTGGCGGAAAAGCCTCGGCGCGGATGGTGGTGGCGATAGTTTCAGAAACCTTCCAAAACGCCATCAGTTTTGAACGGGGTTTGTGGCGGCGGAAAACAGGCCTTTTTCCTACCCTTCCAAAAAGGAGGGTTTTTGGAGCGTTCGAAGCAGGGCGTGTCCGGGGGCAGGAACGGTGACTTATGGTACATGATCGACAGCTTCCAGCCATGCCATAGCTGGAAATGTGGCATGGCTACAAATATTTTTTCCCCATCTGTGCTGCCTTTTGGGATAGTCCCGCAAAAGTCGAACACAACTTGCAACAAAGGTTATCTTCATGTCACCACGTGTATCCTTCGTCATCCCCACCAAGAACCGGCCGGAAGGAGTACGCCGTGCCGTGACCTCAGTGTTGGCCGCCTTGCCGGAGGATGGGGAGGTGATTGTCGTTGACGATGCCAGTGATCCACCCGCGACGCACGCTTTAAGGGAGGTCACCGATCCCCGAATGATCTTGTATGTGAACCCCGGACCTCATGGGCCATCTGCTGCCCGCAATTTCGGGGTGCGTCAGACGCAAGCGCCGGTTCTGATGTTCTTGGATGATGATGATTTGTTGGTTGAGGATTACTGTCTCCGCGTAATTAGTCGCATCGACTCTTTGCCAGATGACTGCACCTTTGGCTTTTCCGCGTCCTACCATTTGGAACCTGACGGATCCTGGACGGAAGTCCAGTCAATCTCGCCTGCGGGGGTGCTGGGTGATGAAACGCCGCTCAAGTATCGTCAGGCCGGTCTGGGCATGGGTTGCTGGATCACGCGGGCGGCATTCGATGCGGTTGGCGGGCTTGATGAGAGCATCGACGTCAACGAGGATACGGAATTTTCAGTGCGCCTCGCTGCGTCCGGACACCGTTGTTACTGCGATCAGACACCAGGTGTTATCTTGATCCATGATCCGGTGCGCAGCGCGTCTGATCAATCTAGCATCACCAAGGCCGCTGGTGCGCGGGCCAGGTTTCGCGGGTTTGAGTATATTCTTCTGAAGCATCAAGACTTTCTAAAGGGCCATGGCGCGTTTCGTCGAAAAATGTTCACGCGCGTTGTTAAATACCGCGTGCGTGCCGGTAGTGTGGCCGGTTGGTTTCGATTTTGCGCTCAGCATCGGCCGGTTAGCGATGTGGTTCTTTACATCGCCCCTGGAGCACTTTGGCTTGGCCTGTCAAAGCTTTTACGGCGTAAGCCTTAGTAAGTGTGGGGGTAAGGTTTCAAGGGTTTTCCGGTTAGCAGTCGCCTTAGGTTGGACGGGTCCGGGCGAGGCTGACGCTGGGGCGTCGATGCGGCTGTGATGTTCAACGTAGGTAGCTCTTTTTGGAACCGGGCCAGCCAGTCCTCGGTTATCTCGTCGCGCTGGATCTTGAGAAGCGATTCGGGGATTTGGGTTCGTTTGCATAAAGGTACCAAACCCACCACAGGATTTAGCTATGTTTGAGGCGCGTCTGAGTGTTCAGGCCGCAGCTGCTTGATGCGGTCTGTGGGGAAATATTTATAAAATGCGGTGCGGCCGATCTTAAGTTGGTCGATGACATCACCGATGAATGGGTAGTTTTCGGTGTCTTTGAGCATAGCCTCGGCGTGTTTGATGTTTTGCTGGTTCATGGCTTTTGGCCTGCCACCACGCCTTCCGCGTTTTGCGGCGGCTTTGAGACCGGCGCGGGTATTTTCAACAATCAGCTCGCGTTGGAACTCGTCAAATGCAGCTGTCATATGGAAA
>NZ_JBMYXF010000098.1:0-3147 GCF_049608145.1 Halocynthiibacter sp. | reverse complement strand
CCCGAAACCCTGTTTCACGGCACCGCCACACGATTTGTCGACAGTATCTTGGCCAAGGGGCTGATCCCCGGATCACGCCAACATGTGCATCTGTCACCAGATGAAGACACGGCCCAAACCGTTGGCAGTCGCCACGGAAAACCCCATATTTTCCAGGTGGCCAGCGGTCAGATGCACAGGGATGGGTTTACGTTCATCTGCTCTGACAACGGTGTCTGGCTTACGGATCATGTGCCAGTAAGCTACCTCACGTAAAAACGCCCGGGGGAAGGAACCCGGGCGTTTCTTTTTGGGTGGGGACAATCGCGCGCTTTTTAGAAAGCCCCCACCCACCGTCATCAGGTCATCCTATGGAGATCAGATGTCCTTGGACGGATCAAGCAGCGCTTCTTCAAGCAGCTTTTCATTGCGGGCGTCTTCAATGCGACGAATGCGATCTTCGCTGGAACGTGTGTCGAAACGGTATTTCACAACATTCACAAGGCTCAGGGTCAGCAGAACAACCCCCATGCCCCAGTAACCTTTCGTGGACAGCGGCACCTCTGTTGAATGATAAAGGGACAGTGCCAGCAATCCATAAGCGGCAACCACGCCAGCAATGTTCAGCATCATAATCAGGTTGGTATCGTTACGTTCGTTGTTCATTGGTTTTCTCCATGTTTATTGGTTCAGCCCGCAGGCTGGTTAACTTCGCTTAGGTATTTGTTTCAGTGGATTATTTAGATTGCAGACGCTTCAGAACATCATCTGCGGTGGATCGGGTTTTATGACCAAAACCTGCGTCCCCAAGGCGATCCGCCACATCATAATGGCCAAGCCCCGTGTCGATTTCCCGCAGGATTTCGCTTTGCTCAAACGGGTCATCTTTATTGACAACATTTGCGATCAGCTCTTCGGCTTCGTCAATCGCATTGCCACCACCAAGGGTTTTATTCAGGCGTTTCTGAATGCCCTGTTCGCGTTTAATCGCTCGGGCGGAAATTGCACCCTGTTTAAGATCTAGGATCCGACGATTGGCGGCTTCTACAGACTGACGCAACTGCATCACACGGGCTTCCAGACGGCTGGCGGTTTCCCGACGAACGGTCAGTTCGTTTTCCATGTCAGCAATCGCGCGGGCGGCTTCCTGGGCCAGATCTTCGCGTTTCTCGTCCAAGGCTTCACGGGCCCGCAGGGTCAGATCTGACACACGGTCCTCGATCGCTTCAATCTGGCGATCTTCAGAACGCTGGCGTTGCATCAGGCTTGCCAGGGTCAGCTTTGCAGCTTTCAGGCTGCCCTGTGCTTCGCGGATTTTCTGATCAATCAGTTCAATTGAATACTGGTCACGCAGGTTTTCTTCCGCTCTGGCATTTGCGCCGATAATCAGTGTTTTAAAAGTGCTGAACATTACTTTCTCCATTCGTGAACATCGTTCATGAATTTGATATAGCAACCACATGAACATTGTTCAAGAAATAAATTGAACAATGTTCATGATTTTAGACAATTTTCAGCAAAAGCATTGAAATCATTGTTTTTATTTTTTCAGGTGGCACACCAGAAATTCGCTTTTCCAGCCCCAAAAGCACAATCCCATGCACAGATGAGAACAACGAACGAGTCATTAAAACAACATTTTCCGCATCCATCTGCGGATAAATCTCAGAAACTGGCCCTGCGATATGGGAAAACAGATCTTCCAGCGCGGCCAAGTACCAGTCAGGCACCTGGCTTTCCGTCGACATTTCCAGATCAAACATCGCCCGCCAAAGATTTGTATTCTCCGACGCAAAGGACAGATAAGCCTCTGACATAATGATCAAGCGTTCATTCGGCCCCGCCTGCACACCCTCCACAGATTCGGCCACGACCAAACCCAAACGCTGAAATGTTCGCCCATTCACCGCCATAAACAGGGCCTGCAAATCATCAAAGGCGTTATAGATCGCCCCAAGCGCGCAGCCGGCTTCTTTCGCAAGATCCCGCGCCTTCACGGACCGCAAACCGCCATGCGCGATCTGCGTTTCTGCCAAGTTTACCAATTTTTCACGCAATGCTTCTTTTCGCGCAGCAACTTTTCCTGCCATGGGATCTTCCATTCTTTGAACTTTGTTCACGGATAAGCGGAATTGCGGAACAGGGCAAGCCTGGGCAACAGGATGCTCGACATCCGGCCGCAGGTCCCATTACATCGGCCACATATAACACAACGAGTTTCCAGATGCAGACCACCCGCCAGACAGAACGCCGCCTTGGCGACTTAATCCGCGCCCGACTGTCCCCCCTCACCACAGAATTTGTCATGTTTGTCCTAAAACAGGGTTGGTCAGCCCTGTTTGGCATTCTGATCCTGCTTGCGATCATTCTAACCCGCGCCGTCTGGCAGGCCGACTGGCCCATCGCACGTTATGATTTCCTGGTGGTCTTTGCCGTCACCACCCAGATCGCATTTCTGTATTTCAAACTGGAAACCTGGGAAGAAGCCCGCGTCATTCTGCTGTTTCACCTCACAGGCACCGCGATGGAGATCTTCAAGATCTATGCAGGATCCTGGTCTTACCCCGGCGATGGCGTGTTGAAAATCATGCAGGTCCCGCTGTTTTCTGGTTTTATGTATGCGGCTGTCGGGTCTTATATGGCGCGGGTGATCCGGGTGTTTGAGATGCGTTTCGCCCCCTTCCCTGCGTTTCACTGGCATATCCTGCTGGCGGTTCTGATCTATGTGAACTTCTTTGCTCATCACTTTCTGCCGGATATCCGCATCGCATTGTTTGCCGCCACTGTTCTGCTTTACGCCCGCACCCGCATCTGGTTCCGCATGGGCACACAGTCTCGATATTGGTGGATGCCCCTACCAGTGGCCGCGTTTTTCTCCAGCTTTTTCCTGTGGCTGGCCGAAAACATCGGCACATTGACAAAAACCTGGGTCTACGCAGGGCAAGCCGATGGCCAAGCCGTGAGCTTTGCCAAATTGGGATCATGGTATCTGTTGTTATATGTCAGTTTCGCAACCGTAACGCTGGTAACGCGGGATGCGCTGGACAGTGGGTTGCGACCTGCAGACAACAAACCCTAACCAACCCCACACGTCTGGAACACTGCAATATATCGTTTTCCGGTTTTCCGGTTTTCCGGTTTTCCGGTTTTCCGGTTTTCCGGTTTTCC
>NZ_JBMYXF010000097.1:0-3166 GCF_049608145.1 Halocynthiibacter sp. | reverse complement strand
GCGAATTGGGTGAGGCTGCCAACATCGCGAAGAAGCTCAACCGAGTCCGCGACGGAATAACCGGTAACAAAGAGACGCCGGAAGAATTACGTCAGAAGCTTGCGGGTGAAATCGCAGATACATTTATCTACTTGGACTTACTGGCACAATCTCAAGGCATTGATCTGGAAGATGCCGTAATTCGCACGTTCAACGCGAAATCAGAGGAAATAGGCTACGCGCGCAAAATCACCTGAACCCCCACAGCACGAGCCGGTAGTTTGGCGACCCCCGGCCCGTGCGTTCACACAATCCCCCTCGTTCAAAAAGGAAATGACATGAACACCAAGACCATATTCATCGCACCGATTCTCGCAAGCCTTGCGGCCTGCGGGCCTCAACCAAGCGGTATCACAGATCAGATCTACACCGCCGGAAAGGGCGAGCCGGTGCCGATCGTACCCATTGCCGCGCTGAATGCGCCAGAGCCATGCCCACGCGCCTCAGAATGGGGCAAGACGCGCAATTGCGGTGATAGGCCAGACGCAGCCCCAGAGCGCAGCACACGGCCACAGGCGCGCCCTGAGACGCCATCCGAGCCACAGAAGCCCGATACGCCTGACAAGCCGGTCAAGTGCATCCTTCCCGGGAAGGGGTGCTGAACATGAACGTAATAACTTGGTTCCTGATCTTGTGGGCCGCGACTGCGGTTATCTTACTGCTTCTCTTGGTGGGCTCAGCATGACAAATCGCCCTATAGCAAGAGCAATCATCACCGCCCTGATCGTCTTTGCATCGCTGGCCGCGCTGGCCTATCTGTTGCCGGTGATCGGGGTGCTTTAGACCTCGTAGTCTTCCGCAAAGTCAGCCGCCCCGGCAATCTGGTCTCCGCTGCCATTGAGTGCACTGGAGCCGGATTGCGGGGTGAGGTGCTGAAGATCGTTCACGGTGTGCGCAAATTGAGCATAGAGCGTTCCGTTGTTGGTCCGAACACCCTTGTAACGCCCCCCGGCCAGCACGTTTGAAACCACAGGATTGTGGGTTCCTGTAGGGCTTCCAAGATTAGGCTGGCTGGTGATGTTTCTGTTCAAGCGCACATCCGAAAAAACAAATGCCGCTTCGCCAGATGTGTTTTGGTACTCACCATAGACCATTGCCTGATTTGACAGGTTAATGAGGTCGCAGTCCTCCATGATGACCGGATCGTCTAGGTGGCCGGTTCCGAGCGTATCACTGATACACTGGAGGAAGGCTTGAGGCTGGTACGCAGTCATGCCGATAGTATTGATATTCCGCGCGCCCGCCGTGAACACCAAGGCGCATTTCCTCAAGGTAATACCACTGTGGGTATGGCTGATGACGCATCTCGCCTGCGCCCCTGCAAGAAAAATGCACTTTTCTGCAAGCATGTTGATTGAATTTGAAAATGTTGTATCGTTCTGCGCGCCGGGCTGAACGACAATGTATGGACTCTCAAAAGTTGATCCGTAGTACATTGACCGAGCGCCATCGGGCACTGACTGACCTGCAAGGCCAGACCCTTGACGAATAGCAGGCTGGGCAGCAGAAATGCCGCCACCGCCCCCAGACCAGCCGGTTGTTGAGAGAAAATCACTGCACAAAAGAGCCGTGAACGGTGCTTTTGCGATCCGCATCGGCCCATGACGATTGTTAACTGGCTGCTGGTTATCGGGTCCGCCCACAACGGCGTCTACGTTCTGGGAAATTGATGAACCAACAACGCTAATTTCGTCCACGCCGTAAAGACCCTGAGACATTATGCCGAAGTTTCCCCAATTGGTGATCGTGGAATCATTAAGCGTCACCAGAGACCCGGGAACATCGTTTTGCAGATCAAGCGACTTGCCAAATCCATCAAAAGAGCACCGATCAAATGCGGCTGACTTTGACCCCTCGGAGCCGCTTTCACCGAACCTCCGATAAAACTCCGCCTGTTCTCCGGTTTGCGCTTCGGTGTCCCATGTGCCTTGGAAGTGAACCCCCCTAAAAACTGCGCCAGTTTTGCCGGTGCTGTTTCCCTTTGCCCTGTCGGTGATTACAGCATCATCGCTTGCAATACTCGACACACTGACGATAGGCCGCGTACCGGCGATATCTCGCGCGGTTAGGTAAAGGATTTCATCATCTGAGCCAATGGGGCGAAAGATATAGGAAGTTGTCAGCGGATAGGTCTGCCCGTTCTCAAGCACGATCCGCGTTGGCGTGTTACTGCCATTGTGTGCCGAGAAAGCCGCCGCCAGCGTTGTTACATTTGTCCATCCCGCTTGGCTGTTGGTGTAGTCGCCTGACGGGTGAACATAAATCGTATCCGTGCCGAAAAACGTGTCAATGTCCGTGACGGAAACCGTGGTGGTCGCGTATCCCCATTTTTGCGATGATGGCTCATAGACCGCCACCCGAACAGTATGAGTGCCCACCGCGCGATAGAGGTGCGCCCCGAGGCTTCCAAGGCTGTACTGGCTATTTGAGCGACTCCCCCCGTCCGCAGCGTCGGCGGCAATGACCTGCGTTGGCGCGGTGAAAGTGTACCCTTCTCCATAGTCCCAATAAACTCGCTTATCGTGGTAGCTTGCGTCATAAACGGTTGTACTACCAGCGGTATTTGTGTCGAACCCGGTCAGCGTCAGTTGAAAATGCGCGGGCTTTGGCGAAACATCGTAATCCGAGGTGTTCGTGTCGATTGTGACGCTCACACCCCCATCCGCATTGGCCTGCGCGTAGTCCCACACAGGGCTATTAGCCGCGACGGACGGGGTGAAGGTCATATCTAAAGGCATGTCAGGCTCCTATGAAATTGCCATGACAATGATGCCGGATCGCGTTGCCGCCGATGCGCCATCCTTGGTAAAGGTTATGCTCTGCAATGCCGCAGCACCGGAGCTGATCGCGGTTGCAATCGACCCGGCATAGTCAAAAGTGTCAATCGGCTCTGCATAGGTTGCCTGTGTGACGTTGCTGCTCCAACTATGCGTGCCGAAATTCTCTTCATCGCCCATTGCGACGGCAATCAGGGCAAAAGGTGTTCCGGCAGGTGTAACGTCCGCTGAATAAGATGCACCGCCGAAAGAGAACGCGCCGCTTGTATCATCGACCTGCGTGGAACCCTCGACCGCCACTACTGCCAGATAATTGGCAATAAGCGCGCTGGTCTGTGTCACAGCAATTG
>NZ_JBMYXF010000096.1:0-3407 GCF_049608145.1 Halocynthiibacter sp. | reverse complement strand
ACGGACGTCTAAAGGGGTTAGCTTTGTTTCGGTGAGATACCACCGTTATCGGTTCGATTTAAGCTAGTTGCAAATGACAACAAAGCTCCGGCAATGGCTCTGGCTGCGTAAGCAGTTCGGGTCGCCGAAACTAAGCCCCTTCGCCTAGCCGCGTTGGGCGGGGTCCGCAGGTACCTGGCAACAGAAACCTGCACCTTACCCAATATTCCCCTCTACACTTGACCTTGGTACGTTCCTTTGCGACACAGACATATGGGGAACATTGCGAATACCCCGTGAGGCCCTGGTCAAAGTTTCGCATCCCAGCCCTAAAAAGGAGGATGCCATGCCTGCGCCTAATGAAATCACACCTCAACAGCTGTTCAGACTGATCGGTACAGCAGATGCTCCAGACATCTTCGATGTTTGTCTTCGTGAAGATTTCGAACAAGATCCGCGCATTATTCCCGGAGCAACCCGTCAATCACATCTCGATCTTACAAGCAGTACAAGCCAATGGAACGGCCGGCATGTGGTTGTAAGTTGTTGGCAAGGCAAGAAACTGTCTCAAGGAACGGCCGCTTATCTGCGCAGTTGCGGCGCATATGCTGAATACCTGCAAGGCGGGAACCAAGGCTGGGCGGGGAGGGAACTCCCAATGATCCCCCTATCAAAAATCCCGTTCATCCCACACCAAAACACACTCTGGGTAACCCGGCATCGCCCACGTGTAGATCGCATTGCCTGCGCGTGGCTCATCCGTCGGTTTGTGGATCAAAACGCACGTTTCCTGTTTGTGACGCCTTCCGAAGTCTTGGGCGTAGCGGACCGTTTTTCTGCTACGCCATTTGATGTTGAAAACACGTTTTGGGGACATCGGGGTGTCGCTGGTGAATTCTGCACTTTTGACACGATGGTGGATGAATTTGGCCTTCACTGCGCCGCGCTAGATCGACTTGCCATCGTGGTGCGTGCAGCCGATACCAACAGGCACGACCTGCACCCCGCGGCCGCAGGTCTCTTGGCAATGTCTGTTGGGCTATCGCGCCAGTATAAGGACGATATAGAACAGCTAAATGCGGCAATGCCCCTGTATGATGCCTTGTACCGTTGGGCACGTGACGGGTTCGAAGAAGAACACAGTTGGGCCTCGGAGAAAAAACAATGAACAACAGCCCGATTTCATACCGAAATTTGTTCCACGTCTTTGGGCGCATTGGCCTGATGTCTTTTGGCGGCCCTGCTGCGCAAATCGCACTTATGCATCGAGAGCTTGTGGAAGAACGCCCCTGGTTGGATGAAAACAGTTTTCTGAATGCCCTGTCCTTTTGCATGTTGTTACCAGGCCCCGAAGCGATGCAACTGGCCACTTGGGCAGGCTGGAAAAAGCGTGGCATTCTGGGCGGATTGATCGCCGGTAGCCTGTTTGTCATTCCAGGTGCCATCATGGTACTGGCCCTTGCTTTGGCCTATGCATATTTCGGCAATCTTCCCGTGGTTCAAAGCATTTTTCTGGGCGTGAAAGCCGCCGTTGTGGTGATCGTAATCGAAGCCCTGATCAAAGTATCCCGCCGGGCCTTTGGTCAAGAAAGCAGTCTGTCCGCGGTACAATGTAGGATCATTGCAGGCCTTAGTTTTGCGGGTATTTTTGCTCTGAACTTGCCATTTCCATTCATTATTCTTCTTGCAGGCCTTTGGGGCTATGCGATGGGCGGAACACAGATTGATCCGCCCAAGACACATCAGGCGCAGCGCCCTCGTCATACAGCTTGGGTTCTTCTGATTGGCGGCCTTATCTGGGCCCTGCCCTTTGCTTTCGTTGCGATAAGCGACATGGCCCCTTTCCTAGCGAACAGCGGTATCTTTTTCTCTAAGCTCGCCGTCGTCACATTTGGTGGGGCCTATGCTGTGCTGGCCTATATGACGCAGGAAGTGGTCAGTACCTACAATTGGTTAACAACCGGTGAAATGCTGGATGCTCTGGGCCTTGCCGAAACCACTCCTGGTCCATTGATCCTTGTCACCGAATTTGTCGCAGCCGTTGCAGGGCAGAAACAGGGCGGAGTATCCCTTGCCATTGCAAATGCGGCACTGACATTATGGGTAACATTTGTGCCTTGTTTCATCTGGATCTTTGCCAGCGCCCCCTGGCTGGAACGCATCATGGCATATCCACGCTTGCGCACAGCTCTGCGTGCGATCACGGCCGCAGTTGTTGGTGTTATAGCCAATCTTTCTGTGTGGTTCGCGGTTCATGTTTTTTTTGATCAGGTCACAACGACGAACTTCGGCTTTGTCAGCGTGCTGACGCCAAGCCTGAACAGCATCAATCTGATCGCATGTGGCCTCACCCTTTTGGCTAGTGTCATGCTATTGTGGCGAAAGTGGAACTTGCTTCTTGTTTTACTGATTATGGGCATCGCGGGCTTCATGACAGGTTTTCTGTGACCCTACCCAAACGTTTTACATCCAAAAAAACTCCTGACGCGGGGCTACCATTCGCGCAGGAATCAATTATGATCAAGACAGGTTCCGGTAAATTCCGGCAAATAAAACAGAGATAAAACATGCCCGAGACCCCGGAAAACGATGTTATTGATTATGGAAATCTGATGCATGACGCCCTGCGCGTTCTGATCCGAAAAGTGCTTACAGATGTATCTGAGCGGGGCCTGCCCGGGGATCACCACTTTTTCATTACCTTTGACACAACCCACCCAGACGTCGAAATCGCGGACTGGCTGCAGGAACGTTATCCTGGCGAAATGACCGTTGTCGTTCAGCACTGGTTTGACGGCCTTGAAGTGGGTGACAAAGGGTTTTCCATCACCCTTAACTTTGGTGAACAGCCCGAACCACTTTACATTCCTTGGGACGCGCTTGTGACTTTCGTGGATCCTTCGGTTGAATTTGGCCTGCGCTTTGAATCCCATCAGGATGATGATGATCCCGATCCGGAAGATGAAGACATTCCAGAGGCGCCAATGGAAGAAGATGCCGAAAGCGATGACACCCCGCATGAGGCAGAAGTTGTCAGCTTGGATGCCTTCCGCAAATAATACAGGCAATCTTTTCAGAACGCCCTGCCTGATACGCAGGGCGTTTTTGTTTTCTGGGTTAGTTCATCGGCAGCATGTACAACAATCCAGGCAGAACCAGCATTCCAGCAATAGCCTGCCATGTCATAATATCAGCATATAGCCCGGCATTGCCCCCCATTCTGCGCGCGATAATGTATCCATTTGCAGCTGCGGGCACCGCCATCACCATGGCTCCGATCAGCAATTGCAAGGGTTCAAGCCCTATGAAACGTCCGAGGGCGATAAAGATCACTGGCGTCAAAACCGGACGCAACACCAACCCCACCCAAACAAGAACACCCGCACGCAGAAGACGGCGAAAGGTGATGCCTGCGCCAACAGCAAGCA
>NZ_JBMYXF010000095.1:0-3487 GCF_049608145.1 Halocynthiibacter sp. | reverse complement strand
GCTTCGACAGCCAGGGCCAACAGGTTGCCTTTGCCAGAAGAAGCCCCCTGTTCAAGCGCCACAAGGGCACCTTCACAGGCTGCTGCATCGCGCGTTTCGCGGATGCCCGCCAGACGCGCGACCTGTGCTTCGCGCACGGCGACGTTATCAACATCAAGAATGTCGATCGCATCCTCTTTCTCGAGACGGTATTTGTTCACACCGACAATGACTTCGTCACCCCGGTCAATATTGGCCTGACGACGCGCAGCACTTTCTTCGATGCGCAGTTTTGGCATGCCAGAAGCCACCGCCTTGGTCATGCCGCCCATTTCTTCGACTTCTTCCATCAAAGCCCAGGCTTTGTCCGCCAGATCAGATGTCAGGCTTTCGACATAGTAAGAGCCCGCCAACGGATCGACCACATTGGTGATGCCGGTTTCTTCCTGCAGGATCAGCTGGGTGTTGCGCGCGATGCGGGCCGAGAAATCTGTGGGCAAAGCAATGGCTTCGTCCAGCGCGTTGGTGTGCAGGGATTGCGTGCCACCGAGGGCGGCTGCCATGGCCTCGTAAGCTGTGCGCACAACGTTGTTGTAAGGATCTTGTTCTTGCAAGGACACGCCAGAGGTTTGGCAGTGGGTGCGCAGCATGGAGGATTTTTCGAGCTTTGGTTCGAATTCTTCCATGACGCGATGCCACAGAAGGCGCGCGGCGCGCAGTTTCGCGGCCTCCATGAAGAAGTTCATGCCAATGGCAAAGAAGAAGCTGAGGCGCCCCGCAAATTTATCGACATCCATGCCCGCATTGATCGCCGCGCGCACATATTCACGCCCGTCAGCCAGGGTATAGGCAAGTTCCTGCACAAGGTTCGCGCCCGCTTCTTGCATGTGGTAGCCGGAAATCGAGATCGAGTTGAACTTGGGCATCTCATTCGACGTGTATTCGATGATGTCAGAGATGATCCGCATGGAGGGTTCAGGTGGGTAAATATAGGTGTTACGCACCATGAATTCTTTCAGAATGTCATTCTGAATGGTCCCAGCCAACAGGGATTTATCGTGCCCCTGTTCTTGGCCCGTCACGATGAAATTTGCCAAGATCGGGATCACAGCGCCGTTCATCGTCATGGAAACGGACACTTTATCCAGCGGAATGCCGTCGAACAGGATTTTCATGTCTTCAACGGAATCAATCGCAACGCCGGCCTTGCCCACGTCACCAACCACCCGTTCATGATCACTGTCATAACCACGGTGGGTTGCCAGATCGAAGGCCACAGAGACGCCCTGTTGACCAGCGGCCAGCGCTTTGCGATAGAAGGCGTTGCTTTCTTCGGCCGTCGAAAAACCCGCATATTGGCGGATGGTCCAGGGGCGGCCCGCGTACATGGTGGATTTCACGCCGCGCGTAAATGGCGCATGGCCCGCCGTGGAATTCAGGTGATCCACGCCTTCAAGGTCCGCCGCGTCATAGTAAGGTTTGACATCAATACCTTCGAGCGTCTTCCATGTCAGATCCTCAAGCGGTCGGCCGCGGAGTTCCTTTGTCGCTTGGTCTGCCCATGCGTCTGGCAGCGGCGTATTCTTTTTCGAAACCATCGTCTTGTCCTCTCTGGTCTTCTTCCCAGGCGGGCTCGCGCCCTGTGTCGTCAATCAGTGTTATTTTTTTATTCTTTTGCATCCGCAGCCAGGTCAGGTCTTCGCGGTACGCGTCCTGTAAAGCGGCGGTATGATCTGCGGGCAGTGGGTTCCAGGACGCGCCCAGATCTTCCAGGCTGTTGTCAGCTGGGCGTTCACCACGGTCGGTCACGATTTCTTTCAGGCAACGCGTGCTTGGCGCGATGGCATGGCGTTTTTGTTGCAGCGGCGACAATCCATCCGTCACCACCCCCGTCATCACCCCAAGACTGCGGGCGGCATCAGCGCCAAAGCTTTCGTAAGGCAGCACAAGGATTTCAGCCCCAGGGAATGCGGCATTCAGATCTTCGACCAGCATGCGCCAGCGCCGGGGCTGGGTGACAAGCCTATCCATCTGCGCAAGATCCGGCATGGCATGCCCTTGCATGATCCCTGCGGCAAATTGCGAAACCCACCAGCTGTCATAACTGCGAATGCACAGCACAATCCGGCTGAGATGGCTGTCAAAAGCCTTGTGCATCCGTGTAAACCGCGCGGCTGCCGTCGGATAAAGACGCCCCGTCGTGATATTCTCAGATATGTTGCCCATCAGATCCGGTTCAGACAAGATCACCTGCCCAAACTGGTGGCGGGTTTTTTCTGCAAGCATCAGGCGCACAAGGCCCGCGGCACGATGCGCACGCCGGTCTTTTTCGGCGGTCGCTGTATCCGGATGGCACATCAGCCCGGTCAGCAATCCCGCACGGGTGACATCCGCACCTATGGCAGAGACATTTTCCTCTGCCAGCACTGCTGCATTGTGTTTCAGGAATTTCTGAAATGTCGTCGTTGCGGTGCGATGCGCACCCATGTGAAGAATAAGTTCAACCATCTGTACCCCGATCCTGTCGGCACAGGCCCGGGTCACCAATTGTCCCCCGACAACGACCATCCCAAGCCCACCATGCCCCGGCATCTGCCATAACATGGTCCGCATTTCGGAAGTCTTAACCGCAGCACATATCGGAATGCGCCCTTTTCCCCTGGCAATTGCCCGGAAAAGGATTATCTCTGAAGGAAGGGAGAACCTTATGAAAAAACGCTCACGTGCCCTGATCTCAATCGCATGCGCCGCATCCATCTTTGCAGGGGGCGTGCCTGCTGTGGTCAGCGCACAGGCAGATGACAGCATCGGATTACAGATGCGCGACGCCAGTGATGTCACAGGCGATGAATTCCTGTGGCAGGCGCGGCTGATCGTGGTGTTTGCAGACAGCCCGCTTGATCCGCGCTTTGCGGACCAGATTGCAAAGTTGGAAGCGGGTGCCGAAACGCTGTTGGATCGTGATGTGGTGGTGATCACCGATACGGATCCGGGGATGGCATCTGAACTGCGTGAAAATCTACGCCCGCGTGGTTTTATGATGGTGTTGATCGGGAAAGACGGCGTCATCCGGCTGCGCAAACCCTTTGCCTGGGACGTGCGTGAAATCAGCCGATCCATCGACAAAATCCCGCTGCGCCAGCAGGAAGTCCGCGACCGACGCGCGACGGAGTAAGCGGCGATATGTGTTGCGTCACATTGCATGGCGACACGCTTTAAATGGGGCCAGCATATAGTTCATTCTGATGCCCCAACCAAATATGGGCATGCCTGCATATCTTCGCCAACACATATATTCAAACCTGTGGATGAATTATGGCCTGACACCGTGACGTAGATTGAACTCGGGAATACATCTCCGTTTTCCTTTTCCGAAAAGCCATAGGTATTCATATCTGAATCAGGCCCGACGTATGTGTTGCAGTGCCATTGACCATCGGGCGCTTTTACTGCGAGCCCGGCGAAGGTACGTCGATCAGATACCTCCCCATCAATCACACTCAGTCGT
>NZ_JBMYXF010000094.1:0-3980 GCF_049608145.1 Halocynthiibacter sp. | reverse complement strand
AATCGATTACAAAGCCGCCTGCTTACTGAACCAAACGCATCTATGCAACAACGCCGTGTGAACCTCTCCGTGTTCATCGTACCATTCAAATGCAACCTGCTCGACCAGTTCCAGTGTTGCCGGGCGCGTGGAAAGCAACAGGATCGCATTAGTTTCACCATGGCTTTCGCTGCCCATACGGACACCGGGACCGTTGCCGCAGACAACGCCGCCTGTGAAATGGCGGGTCGAGCCGACTTGCGTTTTGCGGTCGCCCCGGCTGAACTCGGGAAGGCGGATGCCACCAGACTGGAAGTGAATTGACATATTTTCGTCTCTCGGTTTGGCGTAGCTGCACCCAGGTATTTGGACGCAGTGTGATCCCACAGGTCAGCGGCCCCCCTCACAAACGACATCGACTGTCACCTGTGTTCTGAAGAAAAGGCACATCTTCCCCGTTACCGCCGAATGGCGGTTTGGGTCGGGATCGATTTGGAGCGAAAGAGCAATGTCCTTGAAACACAGGCACTCATGTGCTAGTGTTTTGGGTGAAACGGGAGGACTTTGTCTTTCTTTAAAAATTGCGATCTGTTGGCGCAGATCGTGATTTTCTTTTTGGGGCCTAGATCATTTTTGGTCCTTTCATCTTGAAGGCGCATTCAATTCTGCTCGCCCTGAGCGTTGCAGATTTTGGCGTATGAGTGCAAGTTATTAACAAACAAAAACAACAGCTTAGAAAATTTTTGCGGGTTTGTTTTTCGCATATGTCGCGCAACGCATCATTGTGGAACGTTATAGCTTGCCGCCTATATTTATGATCCCCTGGATCAAATCAGCCTATCTGCACTCATGCGAAAATTCACCCGCCGCAAACGGGCCTGTATTTTTTTCTGCCGCCATTCTCGCCATTGGCCCCAAAACCACCCTCTGGCAGAGGCAGATTCGGCCCATGTGAGTCGGCCTGTCTCGGGCCTGGAACTCCCCAAAGCAAGGACATCGACAAAGGCAATGTCAGCCACATTGGCGGCGGGGATAAATTGGGGAAGATGGAAAAACACGAGTATCACTTTCGTACAGTCTTACGGTGGCGACGCAAGTTGATGCGTCGGCGGGCTTGTTAAGCTATCCGTATAAGTCGGGAAGAGATATGTTGCGTTGTCTGTGTCATGGGGCAGAAATGGACCGTCACTCGAGACGATGCAATATATTCTGTGCTAGCAATTGCCCTCGCCCCAGAGTGGAGTGACAAGCTTGCAACAAAACCAAGGATATTTCATACTGAGAATTGCATCTCCTTGCGCCACAAACTAAATTTCTCCCTATCGGGTTTGGGAGAGTGTGCTCGACCAACCTCGATACCGATAGGGAGAGCTGGTCCGTCAAAGCAGATTTGAGGTTTGACCTCATATTTCTTCGGAAAATTTATTTCTCAATACATCTTGAATTGGCCACCCGCCATAATCAGGAAACCAAATTTGAGACTTAAAATACCAAAAAAAACGGCTACTGAACTGACGCAGGCCTTTTCGTTTACACAATCTGTATGATTTGGTTTATGCGCACCAAGCAGCCCGGCCTGTACCTCCGCCTGAAAACGGAACCTGAAGCTCTACGGAGACACATCCCGCGAGAGCGTACAAAATGACAGACCGAAAACGCCTTCGCATCTTCTCCCCATCAGAACAGGCAACGCGCCACCAGGATCCTATCTGCAGGCTTTGCCCTGATCAGACGTCGAAAATACCGCGCAACTGCATTTCTTTGATCTGCTCATCACTCAGATCAAGGCCTTTTGCTTCGGCTTGTGTCTTCATTTCATCAAAAATCACCTTCGCGTTGGGCTTGGTGAAAACATCATCATGCGGATCGGCCTGCATGATACGTTGAAACCCGGCTTCAAAATCAGCACGCAGGCGTGGCTCATCCAGAAGCTCTTTTGCCTTTATGGCCTTTGCCACACACATCTCGAAGCAATCGCGGACGCCAGACATCAGATAGGTCCGGAATTCGTCAAAGCTTGCGCCTTCCCAACGGTGTTGCGGCACAACAAGATCAATTGCATAACGCGGCGGCTTTCCCCGGGTTTTCTTCAGCCGTTCTGCCCCTTCAGAACCGAAATCAGCAAAGGGGCCACTGACCCGCACCCCAATCCAGAAATACTCAATGCTTTTGAAATATTTACCATGATCACGGTTGAAAAAAAAACAACTGTTTAATGCAAAGTGGAAAGGAGCGATCAGCTTGTCGGATGCCCCACCAGCCCCCTGTATCCCGACTCCTATAATCGGCATTAGTCGCCTCCTGTCTGATTGATGCGCGGCCCTCTCAAATGCGGTGGCACATAGTTTGGATCATAGTTCGGATGCGACGGATTGCGCCGTCCTGCCCAAGGCTCCCGGTTCAGCGGCCCGGGCCAGCGTTCCGTCAGAAAACGTTCAACGGCAGCCCCTTGATTGCGCGGATAAGCGCGTACAGGTTGCGGAAAGGATAGTCCCAACTCCGCATCCGTATATCTTGTTGCCGGGTTTTGTGAAATCCCCCATTTTTCAAAATTACCGAATTCATCAACACGCCGATACAAAACCGTGGGTTGACTACCAAGCGTATTGCCATGTGCCGAAGGAGACCCGATCTGGATCTGGCGACCATTTGCCCCGATAACATAGTGCCCACCACTGTCCCGCTGCCAGATGGTTCGTCCATTCAGACTGTAACCACTATCGGTAGCCCGAGCACCACCGTTGGGGCCAGGACCATTGATACTCCCATCAGCATTACGTGTATAACTCCGGGGAAGATAGCCCGGGGCGTTCAGCTGGGTCGAGTTCACATTTCCCATGCCGGGCTGGCGGCCGCCGACCGTCGTTCCACGCACTCCGACCACACCCGTTCCTGCAAGCACTGCTGCAACAGCATAGTCTAAACTCACATCCCGATACGCCGCATCTACCACCGAAGGCGGCAGCGCTCTCAGGGTTTCTTCATTGTGCTGATATTCTTCCCACAATGCCTTCAGCGCGTTCCCCCGCACTGTTCCGTCAAAAAGTGCATCTTCACCCTGGCGTTCGACCATTCCAACCAGCTTCCGATACGGCACAGGGCCCATATTTGTGGCAACTGGGTTGCCAGCCTGGGGGTTATAGTGCCCCTGAGACGCCAGAAGGGCTTTCACATTTACTATGCAGGCGTGGCTTCCCGAGTCAGCAATACAAGCACTCACCAGATTCGCGTCGCGGCTTTCATCAAGCTCTTGCCAATACGTAAGCGTGTCTTGAAGCGCCGCAATCTCGGCATCAGTGCATTGATCATTTGCCAGGCAATCCTCCAGTGCGCGTTTTGCGTGATACTGAAACAGCCCCTCCTGATGGCTAAGATAGTTATTTTCGGCCCCTGATCTTGCGATGGATGCAGCTGTTGAGACGTTTTCGCCTTTGCCTTCGGATGCGAAGAAGCCTGCGATGCCACCGATGAGTTCAGCACGGTTTTTGATCTGATCATCGGTAAGCGTTCCGGCTCCGGGGTCTGTCCCGGCATAGATCGCCTGGGCAGCGGCACCTGCTGCACCTGAGGCACAGCTTGCGTTCTGCAATTCTGCTGCAACACATCCGGTGAGGGCGTGCAGGGTGATGTGACCGAACGAGCCTTCCCCCCCATTCGCGCCACCTTCAAAGAGATCCCCGATCCCATGCTGCACATCCGCCATGGCCAGATTGACCACAGAACCGCTGATACCTGAGAGCAGGCCTTTGCCAAAATCGGATCCATATACGGCGGTGTTCAAACCAGAACGAAGGGCGCTATCAAGAGCGCTTTCACCTATCGCGCTCAGGGTTAACTTGCCACCACTGCGCAGCAGGCCCGTATTATCTAATTTGATACCAATCTGCTCCAGGTTAATTCCCGACGTCAGCCCTGCCGTAAAACCAGAAAAAGCCGCGTTTTTAACGATTTCGCCCAGATCCAGATTGCCTGTGACCGCACCGTCAATCACCCCAACAGTC
>NZ_JBMYXF010000093.1:0-4462 GCF_049608145.1 Halocynthiibacter sp. | reverse complement strand
AGACATAGGGAGATTGCGAGCTTCGTGGCAAAGAAAAACCCCGGCGCGGGGGCCGGGGCTTGAACTGTGTGTTTGGCTGGAAGACCGGGATCAATCGTCCATTTTAAGGGCGTTGATGAAGGCTTCTTGCGGAATGTCGACGCGGCCGAACTGGCGCATCTTCTTCTTACCTTTTTTCTGCTTGTCCAACAGCTTACGTTTCCGGGACGCGTCACCACCGTAACATTTCGCGGTCACGTCTTTGCGCATGGCAGACAGGGTTTCGCGGGCAATCACCTTGCCGCCAATTGCCGCTTGGATCGGGATTTTGAACATGTGACGCGGGATCAGGTCTTTCAGCTTTTCAACCATGGCACGGCCACGCTGTTCGGCGCGGTCACGGTGCACCATGGTGGAGAGCGCATCAACCGGTTCGTCGTTCACCAGTACGGACATCTTCACCAAGTTATCCTGACGATATTCGGTCATGACATAATCGAAGCTGGCATACCCTTTTGTTACCGATTTCAGGCGATCATAGAAGTCGAACACCACCTCGTTCAGGGGCAGATCGTAGACGACCATGGCGCGGGAACCGGCGTAGGTCAGGTCTTCCTGAATGCCGCGACGGTCTTGGCAAAGTTTCAACACGTCACCGAGGTATTCATCGGGCACAAGAATGGTGGCCTTGATACGTGGTTCCTGCAGGTGGTCGACCAGGGTGAGGTCGGGCATATCTGCGGGGTTGTGCAGTTCGATCATCGTGCCGTCGCGCATATGCACGTGGTAGATAACAGAGGGCGCGGTGGTGATGAGATCGATGTCATATTCGCGTTCAATGCGGTCGCGGATGACTTCGAGATGCAGAAGGCCAAGGAAGCCACAGCGGAACCCAAAGCCCAGGGCAGCGGATGTTTCCATCTCGTAGCTGAAGGACGCGTCATTGAGGGCGAGTTTTTCGATGCTATCGCGCAGGTCTTCGAATTCGGCGGTGTCCACGGGGAACAGGCCACAGAACACTACGGGCTGGGCGGGTTTGAAGCCATCCAGCACTTCGGTTGTGCCTTTTTTCTCATGCGTAATGGTGTCGCCCACACGGGTGTCGCGCACCTGTTTGATTGAGGCGGTGAGGAAGCCAAGTTCGCCGGGGCCAAGCACATCGATGGTTTCCATCTGTGGGCGGAAAACGCCAATGCGATCCACTGGGTAGACAGCGTTGGTGGACATCATCCGGATGCGGTCGCCCTTTTTGAGCTTGCCGTCGATGATGCGCACCAGAACGATCACGCCGAGATAGGCGTCATACCAGCTGTCGACCAGCATGGCCTTAAGCGGCGCATCAATATCGCCTTTGGGGGCGGGCAGTTCATTGACGATGGCTTCCAGCGTTTCGCGGATGCCCTGGCCGGTTTTGGCAGAGACTTGGATCGCGCCGGTGGCTTCGATCCCGATGACGTCTTCGATCTGCTCGGCCACGCGGTCACAATCAGACGCGGGCAGATCGATCTTGTTCAGGATCGGCACGATTTCATGATCGGCTTCCATGGCGTGATAGACGTTCGCCAAGGTCTGAGCTTCGACCCCTTGTGAGCTGTCCACAACCAGAAGAGAGCCTTCAACCGCACGCATGGAACGGGAGACTTCATAAGCGAAATCGACGTGGCCGGGGGTGTCGATGAGGTTGAGAACATAGTCCTCTCCATCTTCGGCTTTGTAGTCGATGCGCACGGTGTTGGCTTTGATGGTGATGCCGCGTTCGCGTTCAATGTCCATACTGTCGAGCATCTGCTCTTGCATGTCACGATCAGCCACTGTGCCCGTCTCTTGGATGAGGCGGTCAGCGAGGGTGGATTTCCCGTGATCGATATGGGCCACGATGGAGAAATTGCGGATTTTACTAAGCTCAGTCATGGGGGTGGGATATGGAAGGGAATGAGGCGCTGGTCAAGCAGAACAACACAATTCGAGTTGGTTTTCGTTGCCGAAGAAGCAAATGGCCACATGTTGTATTGTATTTTGAAGGCTAGTATGCGGAATGTGCTGAAGCGGTGACTTGTCAATCGTGATCGGCCGCTGAACAACGAGATCGGCAAAACTTAAATTATGAGCGGGAAGCAATATGCGGGCCACGATTCTATGTATTAAGTGGGGCACTGCCTTTGACGCAAGTGAGGTAAACTTGCTGTACCGGGCTTGCCGGGACAATGTGCCGGGCGAATTGCGGTTCGTGTGTCTAACCGACAACCGTGACGGCTTGCTGGACGGGATCGAGGCGCGTGAAATTCCTGATATTGGTCTGGCCCCCGCTGCATGGAAGTTACCGGGAGTTTGGCGGAAGTTAAGTCTCTTTTCGGACGAGATCAGCGACCTTGGCCGGGTGTTGTTCATTGACCTCGATATGATGATTGTCGGAGATTTGCAGCCATTTTTTGATCAGGTTGAAGGCAGCAGATTTTTGAACGTAGGGAAGAGTTGGTACCCGGGCAAAGAAGGGCTTGAAAAGGAGGTTGGAACCGGGGTTTATTCATATGATATCGGGGAGAACGCCCATGTATTGACTGCATTCGTACAGGACATGGAAGGACATATGCAAAACTGGCAGAATGAACAGGATTTTGTGGGCGCACATGCTGATGCCCCGTCTTATTGGCCAGAAGGGCTTGTTCTAAGTTTTAAGCGTCATCTATGCCATCGATATGGTAAAGGTCTATTCGTTGCGCCTTCTGCGCCGCCTGCGAGCGCACGTATCATCGCGTTCCATGGGAACCCTCGCCCGGTGGATACGGTGAAGCAAACCATTTGGGGGCCTGCGCCCCATTGGCATGCTGGAACACCTAATTGGATAATCGAATATCGTCAGCGATATGGCGGCGACGCCTGAAAGGCCTGATACAGATCAAAGATGTGAGGCGCGACTCGGGTTAGGTTTTGTGCAACTTAAGGGCTGCACAGGAAAGGTTACCCCATGTTACGCCTCGCATCTGCTTTATATTCTATTGTTGGCACATCCCTTGCGGGGGCCTGTGTCGTGGTGGTTTTGACCATGGGCTATGGCACCATGATGCCGATCATATATGCCGCCTTGGCTGGGGCTGTTGTGGCCTTGCCCGTGACGTGGCTTGTGACACGTGCAATACTTGAGTTGAAATAATCCTAAGCGTCGAGAAAGACACGCACGGCGGCCTCGAATTCGCGGGGCTTGTCGGCATGCAGCCAATGGCCTGCACCTGGGATCTTGGCGAAACGGGCCGCGGGGAAAAGCGATTTGATCCGCGGGCGGTGTTCCGGGCGCACATAGTCGGACGTTGCACCAGACAGGAAGAAGGCCGGGCCATCAAAGGGCGTCGGCGTTATATCCGGAAAGCCGATGATGGCTTTCATATGGGTGCGCAGGGCGGCGTGGTTTAGACGCCACGCCTTTGGTGTTGCACGCAGATCAAGCGATTGCAGTAGAAAGGCGCGCACGCCAGATTCCGGAATGGCGGGGGCGAGGGCGGTATCCGCGCTTTGACGCGAGGTGATGGTGGTGAGATCCAGTGCCTCCATCGCGTCGATCAGCGGTGTCTGCGTATGGTTATAGCCGACAGGGGCGATATCCGCGACGATCAGTTTTTGCACAAGGTCTGGGTGGGTGAGGGCAAGCATCATCGCCGCTTTGCCGCCCATGGAATGGCCCAGAACATCTGCCTTGCCACCGTTTGCGCGAATGGCAGTCGCCAGATCGTCGGCCATATCTGTATAGCTGTGACTGTCTTCAAACGGGCTGCTGCCGTGATTGCGCATATCAACGGCGATGACAGGACGTGTGTCCGCCAGGCGTTTCGCGATAACGCCCCAGTTGCGGGCGGAGCCGAAAAGACCATGGGCAATCAGCAGGGGCGTGCCGGAATGTCCGGTGCCGGAATGTGCAAAATGTAACATGCAGTTTGTGTAACGCAGCGTGGTCAGGGTTTCCAGACGTTGAAATGCGAATTGCTCTGGCCTATCTCTGGTCAGCAGGAGGCCCCGGATGAACCCGTCAGAGATAGAAAATAAGGCTGAAGATGTTTTCGACGCGTTGGGGCGGCAGTTGCGGCTGCGGGGGGCGACGCTGGATGCGCGGGTGAAAAAGGCCGGGCGACTGTTGCCTGGAGGTCTGAGGCGCGATCTGAAATATATGATTGAGGCGTTAGAGTTTGCGGGAAATCCGAAACTGGCCCGCCTGGTGGATATGCCACGTATTGAGCGCACGCACAGATATGCATTGCGCTGGTTGAAGGATGTGGATCCTGGGGCGCGTGCGCGTGATCTGGTTTGGGAAAGTGCCTGGCGGATCGGGCTGGTGGTGCTGGTTGTTGGTGGTGGATTGCTGGCTGTGCTGGCCTGGCGTGGATTTGTCTGAATTCTGAAAGACGTGGCTTTGGGCTTGTAAGGAGTTCGATCCGGCATCATTTTCACCGGAAAACCGGAAAACCGGAAAACCGGAAAACCGGAAAACCGGAAA
>NZ_JBMYXF010000092.1:0-4932 GCF_049608145.1 Halocynthiibacter sp. | reverse complement strand
AATTCCATGACCTGTCCTAAAAGAACCAAGGTCACGATGACGGCTGCGGCCTCGAAATAGACGCCGACGTTGCCATCAACATCACGAAAGCCGCTTGGGAAAATCGAGGGGACGAGAACAGCAACGATGCTGAATATCCACGCAGCCATAACCCCCATCGCGATTAACGAGAACATGTTGAGATTCATGGTTTTGAAAGAATTCCAACCGCGCACCAGAAACGGCCCGCCGCTGTAAAGAACGACAGGTGTGCCTAGGACAAGCTCAATCCAAAGCGTGGCGCGTTCGCCGAATATGTCACGCACAGGCAGGCCTAGATATGGGCCCATCGTCAGGATCAACAACGGAATTGTCAGAATAGCGCCGAACCAGAAACGGCGTGTGAAATCGACAAGCTCGTGGTTGGGGCCGTCATCCATTGTGCCCGATTCCAACTCCAGCCCCATTCCGCAGATCGGGCAGGATCCCGCATGCGGTTGGCGCACATTGGGGTGCATCGGGCATGTGTAGACAGCGCCGTCAAATCCGGCAGGAACACTATCCAAATCGCCAGCATGCGCCTTTTCTGCCCCATGATCGTGACCGTGCCCTGCATGTGCCGCGGCGTCCGCTTCGGCTTTTGGCACGAGATGCATACCGCATTTAGGACAATCACCCGGCCCGTCTTGTTGAACTTCTGGGTGCATCGGGCACACATAAAGGGATGTGTCAGTGGGTGAATGTGAATGTTGCATGATGAAATTGTTCCTTCATTTGGATGACTGGCAGATTTGGCAAAGTTTCCCGCCTATTTTCCAGAGCAGCAGCCGAAGGCGGTACAATTGTTTGCGCTTGATATGATCCGGATCTTTAAGTCTGCTGCGGAAAAGGCGCTGACGATTCGTCTCTAAACTTATAATCTGTGATGGCGGGTAGCAGCAGAATTTACCTTTGTTTTCAAGTTACAGATCCTTTTGATAAAACAGGGTCATATCAAGTAGACGTTTCATTCCGCGCGACATTACAGATTTAAATCAATGAATTTAACATGCACTCGAAGCGGCAATCATAGCCAAGTACTAGGCGCGTTTTATGAAAGCACAAACCCAAAGCACGACGAGTGCCAAACTGAATAATGCATTCCAACTTGCCATCGAAAGCGTCAAAAACTCCCACGAGACCTGATCACACATAACGAGTGCGGGTTGATCAATGGACGTCGGCAACAAGTCGGAAACTGACATCTGGGACAAATCCAACCCGGTACCAGTGCAGGTTGTTGGGCCTTCCCACCAATCGCGTTCGATTCCGGTGTGATACAAGCCGATACCAGATGTCGCCGCTGCAGCGAGCGCACCTAGAAAATATACAAACTTGTGACGTAGCCCGATCAGAACGAGAAGCCCCAATAAGATGGCCGCGGCATGGGGATATCTCTGCCAGATGCAAATTGCACAGGGCGCATAGCCAATCGCCTGAAACATCCATGCTCCGGCCAGCAGCACAAAAGAACCGAAAGACGCGAGCATGCCAAACTGGTAAGACTTTAAAGCCATGGATATTCCCCAAAAAACATTTCACTAAAGTGTGACGGGTCTTCAGTAAAAGGTCCATCAGAGCAGGGCGTTGAATCCAGAAGATTTTGTATCTGTTTGTAACAGATTGCCAACAACATCGTTATAATGGTGCGAAAGCCAAGTTGATCGTAGATTCAGCATTCGGATCAGAATTGGCTTCCGTTGCTGGTTGGGTCCACGCAATATAAATGCCCTCTGGTGTGCGTGCCATTCGTGGGAAATTGACTGATCCGTCGCCGCTATTCACGGTGACAATTTGAGCGTCCTCACAAGGTGCTCCAAGGTCCAATTTACACGCGAAAATAACTTCATCGTCTTTTTGCCATTCTACCCATGTGACAAGCGCTGAACTTTCGGTCAGCATCATGACATCAACCCGTCCGACTGCTTCCCCAAAATCAATCCGTATAGGCGCATCAAAGTTAGCGCCATTGTCCCGTGAAAACGCAACTTTTACTGCCGGAACATCGTTTGCACCCGTAAACCAAGCAACCACCACTGTTTGCTCCATTGCATCAATGGCAGGACCGTTAACGGGGCAACCCGAAATTTCCCAACCATCAGGATAAACGATGTTGGAGGGCAACCAATCGCCATCCACTTTCCTGACAACAGCAATATCGCGAATGTCATCGTCCGTCTTGTCACGATAGGCGATGAGGACTGTACCATCTGCGGTGGCCGTAGCCGAGGTCTGACAGCACGTGCAGGTCTGTTCGTCTAACAACGTATCTTTCACGAGCACACCATCGGATCTAATTTCAGTTGTTCGCAACTGCATCGCGTCGGGCAGGCTTTCGTCAGTGCGGTCGAGAATGTTTTTTCCATAAGCCCGACCATCTAACCAAACACTTAGCAGCGTACTGTCGTCGATCGGCAGCATGCTTACAAACCCATGCTGGCTTTGCGTGCCGTCTTGGTGCGGTGTCAGAGGTTTGCTCCAAGTAAAACCGTCGTCCTTTGAAAGTGCGATATTAACGTCGTAATTGTAGGACCTTTGATCACTTTCTTGTAACCATTGAACCGCAAATGTTCCGTCAGCAAATACCGCAATGGACGGAAAATCAGCCCAGTTGACAAAAATCTTGTCAGATTGAGTAACCGTGTGGGCGCTGCCCCATTCCGCGTCGCTTAGAGTTGCCATTTTAACGGCAAATCCGTCGATGCTTGGTTCGGTCCAACTCAACAGAAGACGCCCATCACCCGTTGCAAAAAGCCCCGGCTCCTGTGCGTTTAAACCGATTGGTGGGTCTAACAATCTAAAGTTCAATGGCTCTGCAATCACAACGCCGCTTGCCGCAACGAAAACACAAGCTGAGTAGATCAAAGTACCATTCAATAGGCGCATCTTCCCACCCCTTTATTCAGAAGGTTAACAATTCGATTCAAAATTGGTTCGGCTCTCTTGCAAGCTTGACACTCATCTTACGCGAAGCCATGTTGCCATACCGTCCGCTTGATGGCTAAGCATGTGACAATGCAAAAGCCACGCGCCGGGATTATCCAAAACACAAATGATGTCTCTGGTGTCACCCGCTTCAACAAGCGTAGTGTCGCGAAAATAAGTCCGTTCGCCCTGCTCGGAAACTTCCCAAAAGTGATGCCCATGCAAATGAATGCCGTGCGCAAATGCTGTGTCATTGACCAATTTTATCTGAACGGTATCTCCCTTGCGCGCAGAAATCAGCGGCTTACTGGGCAGGCCGCTTTGATTATTGAAGGCCCAAGTTGCTGTTCCAGAGTGGCTTTTGCCACCCGCACCACCTTGCATGACAAGTTTGGCCTTATGTTTAATAGCTCCCAGCCGTGGGTGCGCGTTGGCTGGCAATGCAGAAATTGCGCGAGATCGCTTCTTGCGCTGACCAGATACCGCGATTTGGGCCATTTCGATCCCGCGCGCTCCACTGGTTTCCAAGATGGCAATTTTGTGAGTTACATCAGCGATTATGTCTGCTCGCTGACCCGGTGCAAGCACGAGCGTGCTCAGAGGCTCGGGGCGTGCGAAAGGCATTCCATCATAAGCAACTAAGAAACCTGATACGCCCGAAATACTGACTGAATAGACGCGATCCAGCGAAGGATTTATCAACCTGAGCCTGACCCTATCACCTAGAAGTACCTCATTTTCTGAAACAAATGCGGTTACCACACCTCCAAGTCGACCAGCTGTTGCAAAATGTTCTGGTCTAAATTCATCGTCAAAATTGCCGCTGTCATCAAGTAGCACATCAAACAACATCACGGTAATGTCGCGATCGACATCCGGCGGAACGCTTTCCTCAACAATCAAAGGACCGAACAAACCCCGAGACACCTGATCATACGAAAGATAGTGAGAATGATACCAATATGTGCCTGCATCCGGAACAGAGAAACGATAGTTGAAAACGTCGCCCGGGGCTATCGGATCTTGGGTCAACACATTCACGCCATCCATGGCATTTGGCAATCGAATGCCGTGCCAGTGGACCAGCGTTCCATCGTCAAGGCCGTTTTCCACTTGCACATTCAACTTTTCATTCTGGCGAAGTCGAATTTCCGGACCCGGAACCGATCCATTGAAACCAAGCATCTCCAATCTGTGCTGACCGATTTTCGCGACTGTTGGGCCCGGCTGCAAAGTGACCTGTGTTGTCGCGCCAAACAAGAAGACCGGCAATACAGTAGCGCCCGTTGCGAGAAGGACCTGCCGCCTGCTTAACTTCATTTTCCTAGTCACCCATACATGCGCATCCATTCTCAAAGGATCACAAAGTACGCTATTTATAAAGGGGTGGGGAGGCAGACATATTGATACATTTCAGTGCTCTTAAATCCCGGTTACACTGATTACTATTTCCCCTCATTGGCTTTTGAAGATTGGTGGCTTTGCGATGATCTCTACACCCTTGCGTATCGCGATGATCTTGTTTTTCACTCTTTCGGCGCCTTTGTTATCTGCGGCAAGCTCTGACAGTTTTTCTAACGCAGCACTCACAGCGCGTTTGGTTTCGGTAGAAGACGGTGTTGCACCCAATGCAAAGACATTGTCGCTGGGACTGGACTTAAAGCTAGGCAAAGGCTGGAAAGCTTATTGGCGCTCCCCGGGCGAAGTTGGCTTGCCTCCGGAAATTGACTGGAGCGGGTCTGAAAACCTGGCAAGCGCCGAGTTGTTGTGGCCAGCACCAACCCGTTTCACGGCATTCGGGATCGAAAATTTTGGCTATAGCAAGCACGTATTGTTACCTATCCAAGCAGTCCTGATCGATAGCGGTACGTCTGCAAACCTGACGGCGCAGGTAAGTTTACTGACATGTTCTGATATCTGCGTGCCAAATGATTTTACGCTCAATCTGACAATACCTGCGGGCCAAGGCATTGATACGAAAGCTGCGAC
>NZ_JBMYXF010000091.1:0-5068 GCF_049608145.1 Halocynthiibacter sp. | reverse complement strand
GTTTTCCGGTTTTCCGGTTTTCCGGTTTTCCGGTTTTCCGGTTTTCCGGTGAGAATGCAGTCATGCCTTCACCGGTCAACAGAAAACACACCTAATTCTAAAGAGATACGACCTTCACGACAGATCCTTTTGCCGTTAAGGCAATTTCACCGTTACACAGACGCATTGCATCTTCTCCGAAAACCTCACCTCGCCATCCTTTTAAGGATGGTACGTCACGTTTTCCCGCTGCAATTTCATCCAGTTCAGATGCCGTTGCGATCAGTTTTTGTGCAACTCCCGCATTTTCAGATTTCGCCTTCAGGAGAACACGTAGCAAATCAGCAAGTGCAGGATTCACTTGTAGCTTTTCTTTGTCATTGCTGACCTTTGGATGATCCCTCGGGTCCATCTCAAGCCCTGCCTGCACCGCTTTCAGAATGCCATCGGCAATCTCACCTTTGCGGGCTTCACGTAACAACAGACGTGACCGGCTGAGTTCCTGCGCATTCTTAGGTTTGGTCGATGCCAGCTCCATCAACGCATCATCTTTCATCACGCGATTGCGCGGCATATTCCGGCCCTGTGCATAGGATTCACGGAACTGAGCAAGTTCCTTTGCAACTGCCAAAAACTTGCCGGATGTGGTCCGTGTTTTCAGACGTTTCCAAGCATCCTCGGGTTTGATCACATAGGTTTCAGGCGACAAAAGCACCTTCAACTCTTCTTGCAGCCAAGGTGTACGCCCGTTCTTGGCCAGATCTGAAGACAGTTTCTCATAGATCTGACGTAAATGTGTTACGTCGCCGACTGCATAAGTTTTCTGAGCATCGGTCAGCGGACGGCGTGACCAATCGGTGAAACGTGAAGATTTATCAAGGGGTTGCTTGGCAATTTTCCGCACCAAGGTTTCGTATCCGACCTGTTCGCCAAAACCACAAACCATCGCAGCAACCTGGCTGTCAAACAATGGAATCGGGAAAACACCAGCTTCAACAAAGAAAATCTCAAGATCTTGGCGCGCTGCGTGAAAGACCTTTACCACGTCTTCATTGCGGAACAGGTCGTACATAGGTTCCAAAGACAAACCTTCGGCCAATGGATCCACAAGAACCGCGTCTACCTCTTTCCCATCTCCGGCATAGGCCATTTGAACAAGGCAAAGCTTGGAGTAATACGTACGCTCACGCAGGAACTCAGTATCAACGGTGACATAGGGATGGGCGGCAGCGCGGGCACAGAATTCGGCAAGCGCCTCGGTGGTTGTAATTGTTTGCATCGGGCCTGTTTTCTATTCTTTTTACCACTTGTACGGCAAAATCTGCCATCTGAAAAGATCAGAGCCGCAAAAGCCCATTTTCACCAGCCAGGAACCGACGCAAAACGGCCGGGTAAAGGCGGTGTTCCTGCACCAGAACCCGTTTTGCAAGGCCATCGGTGGTGTCATTCATCTGAATAGGAACACGTGCCTGTCCCAGAACCGGACCGTCATCCAGCCCCGCTGTCACCCTATGCACAGAACATCCGGCCTCAGAATCACCCGCCTCAATCGCGCGGGCATGGGTATTCAGGCCCTTGTACTTTGGCAGCAGAGATGGGTGAATATTCAGAACTTTCCCGTCCCAGGCATCCACAAACACCGGCGTCAGAATACGCATAAAACCGGCAAGACAAATCACATCAGGTGCATACTGGCGCAGAATTGCGTTTAGTTCTGTGTCAAAAGTTTCGCGGGTATCGTGGGCTTTGTGATCCACGATTTCGGTCGGAATGCCCAGATCCCGTGCCTTTTCCAGCCCGCCTGCAGTGGCGATATTGCTGAGTACAAGCACAGGCGCGCCGGCATGGGACGGATCGCCCAGCATGTCCTGCGCGAGCGTCACCATATTTGAGCCGCCCCCTGAAATCAGGATGGCGACCCGTTTCTTACCTGCCTTCACAGCAGCGCGCCTTTGTAAGACACGCCTTCACCCGCAGCCAGTGTACCAAGGGTGCAAACATCGTGGCCCGCATCTTCGAAGATTTTCTGTGCTTCTGCGGCTTTATCCGCGGACACAACAGCAATCATGCCAATGCCGCAATTGAAGGTTTTCAAAATCTCAGACTGGGCCATGCCACCTTGCCCAGCCAACCATTTAAAGACCCCCGGAAGCTCCCAGGCATTCAGGTCAATCTCAGCACCCAGACCTTCTGGCAGAACGCGTGGCAGGTTTTCGGTCAGACCACCGCCAGTGATATGCGCAAGACCACGTACCGCGCCTGCTTTCATCGCAGCAACAGAGCCTTTAACATAGAGTTTTGTTGGCGCCAGAAGTGCCGCGCCAAGTGTCCCGTCCCCCCATGGACAATCCGCATCCCAGCCAAGGCCAGACAGATCAACCAGTTTACGCACAAGGCTGTAACCATTGGAATGCACCCCATTGGAAGACAGGCCCAAAAGAACATCGCCTTCGCCCATTTCAGCAGGCAAAGTTGCGCCACGTTCCATCGCGCCAACTGCAAAACCCGCAAGATCAAAATCGCCCTCAGAATACATGCCCGGCATTTCAGCGGTTTCACCACCGATCAAGGCACAGCCAGACTGCGCGCAGCCTTCGGCAATACCGTTGATAATCTTGGTCGCACTGTCCAGATCCAGCTTTCCGGTTGCAAAGTAATCAAGGAAGAACAGCGGTTCCGCACCCTGACAGATCAGATCATTCACACACATGGCAACCAGATCAATCCCAATGGTGTCAAAGTTACCTGTATCAATCGCGATGCGCAGCTTGGTTCCGACACCATCTGTTGCCCCCACAAGGATCGGATCGTTGTAACCCGCGCCTTTCAGGTCAAACATTGCGCCAAAACCACCCAGACCAGACATCACACCCGGACGGGTTGTGCGCTTGGCCGCTGGCTTAATGCGTTCTACAAGCTCATTGCCCGCATCAATATCGACACCTGCATCCGCATAGGTGATCCCGTTTTTTCCGTCAGTCATGGCGCGCTCCGGCTCAGATTCCTTTGCGCGCCAATTATCATTCAAATACCGGCCTGTCGATTGCAGAAGGGTCGCGGTTTGCATGATTTTTCCTGCAAATGTAAAAACGAGTAAGAGTTTTGCCTTAAGAGTGACCCGGTTCAGCCAGCAGAACGTGACGTACACAGATGCCAATTATACCGCCAACGTACACGTATAAGCGAAATCGTTAAGCGACCGTCAATTTTTCCAGCCCTGCAGCGTCAGACTCACATTAAGGTTGAGGCAGTTGACATCGCACCAGTGTAGCGGTCGTATACCCAAGATAGGAAGCACTCTAAAAAGGTAAAATCGATGCAAGACATTCTGTTAGATATCTACATCGGTTTTTTCGGCGCATATGTCATGACAGCCCCAGAGTATCTTCTTCTGTGTCTGCCAATCGCATGGCTAATCTACCGTATGCGCAAGATTGAAACCGGTTTCTGGGACTGGCTTATGCCGCGTAAAATCTGGTTTCATAGCTCACATATATTAGATCTAAAATTTTTCATCCTTAACCGTCTGATTGCAATTTTTAACGTTCTGGGACGGTTATCCCTGACCACTGCGGTTGCGTTTTGGGTCGCAACCCTGATCGGGCATTCACAGCAAGCACTTGTTTCACCAGCATTACTGACATTTTTGCTTTGGCTGGCTGCTGACTTCACCAGCTATGTCAGTCACCGTCTGCATCATCAGATACGCCTGCTGTGGCCTCTGCATGCGGTGCATCATAGCGCCAGCGTCCTCACCCCCTTCACTGCCCACCGACAGCATCCTCTTGCATCCGTTTTTATACTGCTGTTCCACAGCGTTCTAATTGGCACGACGCAGGGCATTCTGGTGGGCACACTTGATCCCGGGACAATGATCATCACGGTCGCAGGAATAAACGCATTCTTCGTTCTTGCGAATTTTGCCATGTCTAATTTTCATCATACGCACCTGTGGATCAGTTTTGGTCCGTTTTTTGAGCGTCTTATAATTTCACCTGCTCAACATCAGATTCATCATAGCCTGGAACCCAGACACTATAACAAAAACTACGGGCACACGCTTGCTGTATGGGACTGGATATTTGGAACGCTGTACGTAATTGAGGGTGAAGAAAAGGTCACGTTTGGGGTCGACGATGTGCAAAAAGATAAAACACGGAAGGACGGCCTTATCTACAACCTGACTTACCCACTGGGGCAAATGGCAAAGCAGCTCCGTTTCACAAAAAAATAACCCCGGGCACGGGTTGCGTCCGGGGTTAGGTCATGACACGTTTGGTTTCTGATTGATCAGAACTCCATCAGGACCTCGCCTTTACCATCATCTTCCAGAGGCGCCTGGCGGGTGGTCGAACTATTGCCCTGCCCGTTAAAACCGCCGGTTGCCCAGACGATCAAACCAATAATCGCAGCCCCAATTAGAATTTTTTCCGCATTTGAACCAGATGATGCAATTGGCTCTGGCGGAGGCGGGAGTTCTCCTGCCGTTAGGCTGGTTGCCCCCATTGCAAGTGTAAGAGTCAATAATAAACAGGATTTTCTAAATTTCATGCGTCCCCCCATAGGTTGTTTTCCTTGTTCGGACTATGCAACTACAACATGGTTTTGTCAAAATTATGTTAACTTCAATTTATCTTTCACTTCAGATGTTCCGGGCAAACTGTCCGCTTGACCTCGCGCGACAAAATGATACGGATAGGCACAGGCGGGCCTGTAGCTCAGTTGGTTAGAGCAGAGCGCTCATAACGCTTTGGTCGTAGGTTCGAGTCCTACCGGGCCTACCACTTTGAATTTAACGTACTATTTTTCCTATTTCCAGGTAACCTTGCGAGATTTTGTTACCTCGTGGTCATTGACCTTAGCGCGCAATTGCATTCGCCCCTAGAATTTTCTTGTTCGCTTCTCGTATGTAGTGGATCGCCATATTTTCGGAACTGTGGTGAGCGATAGGTGAACTGCGACTCTCGTTAGGTAGAGGGTTCAGCGGCTCAACGCATACGCAATCCACACCGAGACAAAGGCGGATCAACAGATTGTAGATATGCCGTTACTCGCGGGACATTTCCTTTAACCTCCTAGAGTTGGGAAG
>NZ_JBMYXF010000090.1:0-5666 GCF_049608145.1 Halocynthiibacter sp. | reverse complement strand
ACCAGATACGCCGCCAACCTTCAAACTGCCAAAACACCAGATTCAGTCATAACTCCACTAATTTGTGTCAAAACAAATCTTTTACTTTGGCAATTATATGGCGTGTATAAAATTGCATTGTAAATCTCGCTTTACCCAGTCGGAAATTTACGGAAATTTCCCGGCGTCAGATCTGTCCAGCGCTTAAAGGCCCGGTGGAAATTCGCCGCCGAGGAAAACCCTAAATCTTGGGCAATTGCCTCGATTGATTTATCACGCCCATTGAGATCCCGGATCGCAAAATCCCGCCGCAATCCGTCTTTGATTTCCTGAAATGATGTATTTTCTGAATTCAACCTGCGGATTAACGTGCGTGACGTCATATTCAAGTCTCGCGCGGCGTCCTGCAAACCGTATTGCAACTGATCTGATGACAACAACAATTCCCGTATGCGCAACGGCAGGGCATGTTCGCGTTGTTCGGTAAAGATCCAATCGCGGGGGGCACGTTGCAGAAATTCCTGCATCTCTGCGTCACTGCGTGCCAGACCGGGGGCCGCTGACAACTGTGCGAAAGAAATCGCAGAACACGTCTGGCCAAACCGCACGGTCGCCGGAAACAACACCGGGTAATCTTCCGCAAAATCAGGGCGATCAAATGCGAAATCGACGCGCAGCAAGGGCAGCTCCCGCCCGGCAAACCAAGACAGAATGCCATGTGCAAGTTTCAACAACAACATATGGCCAAAACGCTGTGGTTCATCTGGGTTGCGCGGCACCAACACCACGCTGAAAACCTCATCATCACCATCAAGACGCAGGCTATAATCATCCAAAAGCAGGTTCCAGAACGACGTAAATCGAAACAGCGCCGCAGACAAAGAAGACGCCCCACGCATGGATGTGCACAGATGCTTCAAAGCCCCCGGACGGATCGGGCGGCTCCATAATCCGGTCATCTCATCGCCCATTTCCACCGCGGCCAGTTGATACAGACGTACGATCTGATCATGTGTAACCCGCCCACGTGGCGATGCCCCAGACGACAACCCCGCCCCTTCCATCAACTCTGCAAATTGCACAGCTGAGCAATGCCAGCGCAGCACAGCCAGCCAGTCTTCAAGAAATGCACGTGAAACGGTTGGCCGTATCTGCGTGGCCACATCGGGATTTTTCATCCTTGTATTTTGCACCAATTGTCACTTTATGCAAATTTTTCGTCCATATTCGAGATAGTAACCCATAGATCGGCCAAATATATGGCATTAACTGATAGTTCCGCAGGAAGGCGAACCCATGACATTCGAAGCCCCAACAAAAGACATGCTGTTTAACATCGAACATCTTTCCGGGCTGGAAGAGCTGCATACCCTGCCGGAATATGCGGATGTGGAAATGGAAGATATCGCGGCAGTTCTGACGGAATTCGGTCGTTTCTGCGCTGAAGAAATCGCGCCTCTGAACGCCTCCGGGGATCACAACCCATCAACCTGTGAAAAGGGCCGCGTGACCATGGCCGACGGGTTTCATGAAGCCTATCAGAAATTCGTTGAAATGCAGTGGCAAAGCCTGCCCCACCCGACCGAATTCGGTGGACAGGGCCTGCCACGTTCCGTCGGGGCCGCTGCCACCGAAATTCTGAACGCCGCCAACATGAGCTTTGCTCTCTGTCCGCTTTTGACAGATGGCGCCGTCGAAGCTTTGCTGACAGCCGGAACAGATGAGATCAAAAACACCTATCTTGCCAATCTGATTACCGGGAAATGGACAGGCACGATGAACCTGACCGAACCCCAGGCGGGCAGTGATCTTGCGCTTTTGCGCAGCCGTGCCGAACGTGCAGATGACGGCAGCTATCACATTTCTGGCACCAAGATTTTCATCACCTATGGTGAACATGACATGGCCGAAAATACCATACATTTGGTACTGGCCCGCACCCCGGATGCGCCCGCTGGCGTCAAAGGTATCAGCCTGTTTCTGGTGCCCAAATATCTGGTGAACCCCGATGGCACGCCCGGCACCCGCAACGACATCACCTGTCAAAGCATCGAACACAAGCTGGGCATCAAGGCCAGCCCTACGACCGTTCTCGAATTTTCCAACGCAAAAGGCTTTCTGATCGGTGAAGAAAATGCTGGATTGAACTATATGTTCAGAATGATGAATGCTGCAAGATATGCTGTGGGTTTACAAGGGGTTGCCATTGGTGAACGGGCCCACCAGCAGGCGCTTGCCTTCGCACAAGAACGCGTGCAAAGCCGTCCAGTAGACGGCACATCTCGTGACGCGGTCACCATTATCAACCATCCCGATGTTCGCAGGCTTCTGATGCGGATGCGTGCGGTGACAGAAGGTGGGCGCGCAATGGCCACATTCACCGCCGGCTGGCAGGATTTGGCGCATCTCGCCCCCACCGCCAATGCCCGCGCGCGTGCCACACGGATTTCAGAATTCATGACGCCGCTGGTCAAAGGTTTCTGCACAGAAACCGCCGTTGAAACTGCTTCAAACGGTGTTCAGGTGCACGGCGGCATGGGTTTTATCGAAGAAACTGGTGCCGCCCAACATTACCGGGACGCCCGTATTCTCCCGATTTATGAAGGCACCACCGCCATTCAAGCCAATGATTTGATCGGGCGCAAAACCCTGCGTGATGGTGGTGAAACCGCACGTGAACTGGCTGAAATGATTGTAGAAACAGAACAGGCACTGCAGGAAAAATCAGATACGACCCGGGCCATTGCCGCCCGCCTTGGCCGTGCTCGTGAAGATTTCCTAGCCACCGTTGATTACATGCTGGCCACCGCCCCGGCCAATCCGAATGCTGCCTTTGGTGCGGGTGTGCCTTATCTCATGCTGACCGGCAGTTTATGCGCGGGCTGGCAATTGGCACGATCCGCCCTTATCGCCACCGATGCATTGGAAACCGGCGAAGACACCGAATTTATGCAACGCAAAATCGAAACCGCCAACTTTTATGCGCACCATGTTCTGAACGAAACCGCGACCCTGCGCGATCGTATCATTCACGGTGCAGACAGCTTGCTGAACGCCACGCTGTAAAACTGATATGTCTTTGAAAGGACGAAAGAAATGAAACCTGTTATCGATCCCTCACGTTTTCAGAATCTTGACCTGACCCACCACGACGGCGAGGTCTGGGTTGTCAAACTGAACCGCCCAACAAAACGCAACGCGCTGGACATCGACACGATCGAAGAACTTGTTGATTTCTTTTCAACCGCGCCGCGCGCCGGTGTGCGCGCCGTGGTTCTTGCGGGTGAAGGCGCCCATTTCTGCGCGGGTCTGGATCTGGTCGAACACCACAACGAAGACCGCAGCCCGGCAGACTTCATGCATGTATGTCTGCGCTGGCACGAAGCCTTTAACAAAATGGAATATGGCGGCGTTCCGGTCATTGCCGCCCTGCAGGGTGCCGTGGTGGGGGGTGGCCTAGAACTGGCCAGTTCCGCACATATCCGCGTGATGGATCACAGCACTTATTTCGCCCTACCCGAAGGTCAGCGCGGTTTATTTACAGGGGGCGGCGCAACGATCCGGGTCACCGATCTGGTCGGCAAATCACGGATGATCGACATGATGCTGACCGGTCGTGTCTATCAGGGCCAAGAAGCCGTGGATCTGGGCCTTGCGCAATACATTGTCGAAGGCTCAAGTTTTGACAAAGCTCTGGAACTGGCCCGCCGCGCCGCAGAAAATCTGCCCCTCTCCAATTTCGCCATCTGTTCCGCCGTCAGCCATATGCAAAACATGTCTGCCATGGATGCCGCCTATGCCGAAGCTGTGGTTGCAGGTGTTGTTAATACGCAACCCGCCGCGCGCGAACGCCTCGCAGCATTCGCCGACAAATCCGCAGCCCGCATCCGCCCGAACAGCACGTAAGCTTTATAAAACCTATAAAAACAAATAACTTACGAACAGGGGCGGCCTCGTGGAAACACCCACCGCCCCTTCTTTCATCCATTTCGCAACGTGTTACCTTTCTTCTCAACTCTTTGAAAACTTAACTAAATATGAATTTTCTGATTGTTCGGTCAGAAAATACCTAATATTCGTCCTGCACAGGCAGGAAAACGCCTTAAAAGTGTTATGGTACAAGGTATGGCTTTATGGCTAGTGTAATTACAATGCGGTTGTCCGCATTCATTTTCCTCATCGCGCTTGCGTTTTCCACTCCGTCTCACGCCCAGGGCATCGTTTTTTCAGGTTCTGCCAGCGGGGGGGTCGCTTCCGGTACATTCGACATTGACGGCGACAGTGTCGGTGACGGGACTTGGTCTTTTACGCCACTTCCCAATTCACAACATACGTCCATCTCACCACCTATATTTATCCCGAACGGGATCAGTTATCGTTTTGACCGCACAGGACCAGGCAGTAGCAGCTGGGATCTCAGGGCCGTCTTCGAAGCCCAAGCAACAGGAGTTGCCGGGTTCACCTATGCCCTAACGGTGAACGGCAACTCACAATACCAACCTTATGGCTCCGTTGCGTCCAAATTCAACTCTTACGAATTGTTTTGGGACAGTGCAGCCGGTGCAGGAACCGTCGTAAACCCGGATAATGAACTTAGAAATTCCTCCATTGTCCTGAACCCTGGCTACACTAGGTTCGAACAGCGTTCAAAGGGTGACAGTGTCAGCAGTTGTAACTTGAGTAACGGTGCAATCAAAAATCGTTGCCTTGAATGGTTTGCTACCGTTCCCCAGGGAACAACATCTGTACGTTTCCATGCCAACGATGGTGGCAGGCTAGAAGCCTTCAGCTTTTCCCTGCGATCTGAAATCGATCTGACCATGGAAAAAACTGTGTCAGCCCCGGTTATGCTTCCTGGCGAGGCCGGATATTACGACATTGTTATTGAAAACATCGGCGCACCAGGGCAATCATCTGCGCTTGGTCTGAAATTGACAGAACTACTGCCAGCGGGTGTTACTTTCACCTCCGCATCCCCATCACAGGGCAGCTACAACAATACGACGGGTCTCTGGGAAATTGGCGGTTTACAGCGCGGCGATACTGCCAGCCTCCGCCTGCACTTCACCGTTGATGCCGATACCTCCGGGACAATAACTGATCCGCTTGCCCCCGGCGCTTTGGTTATCAACCAGACAGACACACAGCCCAACAACAACGGCAACCTCAATCCTGTTTTTGTCGTCCCCGTTATTGAAACATCCAAAACAGACACAATCGATGACACCAATGGAAATGGTGTAACCGACGCGGGTGACACCATTAATTACGATATCGTTGTCTCCAACCCCACAGACGCGGATTTCACCAACCTAGCCATTATCAGTGATACTTTCGAACGTGTAGATGGCACCGCCTTATCATTGACCTCCGCACCGACATTTTCTTCAGCGACAAATGGTTCCACCGCAAGCCTGTTAAAAGGCGGAAGCACCGCCACCTTCACTGCCTCCTATGTGATCACTCAGGATGACATCCTCGCTGGTGGCGTACGCAACACCGCAACCGCCCAGATCACACGTGGAACCGCCACTGTTACAGATATCTCGGACGACCCGGATGACGATACAAATACAGATACAGAAGGGGACGGTGAAGGCGACGACCTTACCGTGACAACCCTCACCGCAAACCCGGCGGTCAGCGTCGTCAAAACCGAAGATTATAACGACGGCGGCGATGGCATT
>NZ_JBMYXF010000089.1:0-5952 GCF_049608145.1 Halocynthiibacter sp. | reverse complement strand
TTTTCAGGAAGGTCAGAATACCGCCCGCCAAGAACAGGGTAACAAGAAGCAATGGTGCAAGCCGGCCAAAACGCGTTGCAGCCATCTGTATATCCGATGTGTTTACGCCCAAAAGAAAAGGCAAGATTGCGCCAGTCCAGATCATCGCCATGGCCAGATGAAGGAACAATAGCCCTGTCACAGGACCAGAAAGATGACTGAGTGACGTAAGAACCAACAACAACACAAGGCATTTCACGAGCACCAGCCATTTCAGGGCTGAACAATGCAGAAACGATAAAAATGCAGCAGCCGTCAGGGCCAGCCCCCTGCCCGGACCACTTTCCCACAAAAGCCCCGCAATCCCGGGAATAAGCGCACCATCCCAGTTCCCGGTTAGGACCGCTGCAGACACACCAAAAGACAGAAAGCACATCACCGCGCCACTGATCGCGGCAATCCGTTGCCCCAGTCGCAGAACGGGTAAACCAAATAACACCCCGGCCAGAGCCCCTCCCGCGCAGATAACGGCGGACATCCACATCAGTGTTTTGACCAGAACAGGCGCAATCATCAAGACATCAGAAAACCCAGACATTGCAAAGCTTACGGCTGAATATGAAAGGTGAAGCTCCCACGCATCGCATGGCCATCTCCGCCAAGGGCGCTCCAGGACACAGACCAATCCCCCGCAGAAAGCTCAGGCACCGCGATAGAAAAATTATCAGACAGCACCGCAATCTGATCGCCCAGATCCAGCATCTGCATATCACCGGACGGGCCGGTGACGGACATCTGTACAAGTCGCAAAGGTTTATTAAACGCCATAGTAATCTCAGAGGGAGATGCAACAGACACGGCCCCGTCAGCAGGTTCCGTTGTTAATAGTTTTGAATGTGCCTGGGCTTCAGCCCCCAGAAACAAAACGCAGAAAACCGCGATCAGTGTGTTTCTGAAGACATGGGTGCGTATCATTCCAAACCAAATTGCAAACATAAAGACCTCCTTGTTGAAACACCACGTCTGAGCCCTCCAGCCACCGGAAGGTCAAGCGGCTTTATGTATCGTCGCGATCTTTGTGATCAATTCGAGATAATGACCCGGCGTTGCAAGCTGCCCAGACACCCAGCCGTAAAGATCGTGGTCGTTTTCCTCAAGCAGCGCTTCATACAGATCCAGTTCTGCCGCGCTAAGATCCTGCAACGCGGCTGCGGAAAAACCAGAAAGGATGATATCCATTTCCTTGATCCCACGCCGGATCGAGCGCATGTGAAGGCGCTTCAGGCGGTGCTCTTTGCTTTCAGTCATATTCAGCCCGCTTTCAGGATGCTACGCAGGTTTTTCTCAAGGCGCCCCAGACGATCTGCTGATTTCCCAATCTGGGTTTTCAGATCACGGATTTCGGTCAGAATTTCTCCGACACCGGGGGCAAGGGTTTGTTGTTCTTCTGGTGCAGACACGCCGTCGCCTTCACCGTTCAGAAGCCACATGATCGAAACATTCAGAAGGCCCGACAGTGACATCAGTTTGTTTGAACGTGGCTCAGAAAGATCGTTTTCCCACGCACGAATTGTCTTCAGTTTCACACCAAGTCGTCGTGAAAGTTCGTCCTGTGACATGCCCAAGGCTTCACGAGCGCCAACAACACGGTCACCAAAAGTGGTATATTCCGCACTAAACCAATCGTTTTCTGCGTCATCCATAATGCTTTTTTATCTCTTCTTGCCTCAATTACCTGCGCAGCTTAAATCATTCGGAACTGACTTACAAACATGGTTCGCCTGATGTCTCTGATCTCTGCCTCACTTTCCCGCGTCAAACCGTCCCCGACGATTGCAATCAGCAGCAAAGCCAAAGAGCTTGCCGCAGATGGCCACGACATTATCGCTCTCTCTGCGGGGGAACCCGATTTTGACACGCCGGAAAACATCCGTGATGCCGCAATCAAAGCCATCCACGAGGGCAAAACCAGATATACGGCCCCTGATGGTATTCCCGAGCTAAAGCAGGCGATCTGTGATAAGTTTCTGCGTGAAAACCACCTGACCTATACACCGTCACAGGTGTCCGTATCATCCGGTGGCAAACAGATCCTGTATAACGCTCTGATGGCGACACTAGATGCCGGGGACGAAGTGGTCATTCCCGCCCCTTATTGGGTCAGCTACCCGGACATGGTGTTGCTTGCGGGAGGCACCCCAGTGATTGTTGAATGCCCAATTGAAGCCGGTTTCAAATTGACAGCAGACGCCTTGGAAAACGCGATCACGCCAAAGACCAAATGGCTGATCTTCAACTCGCCTTCCAACCCGACAGGGGCAGGTTACAGCCGGGACGAACTCAAAGCGCTGACCGACGTGCTGATGCGCCATCCTCAAGTGCACATTATGACCGATGATATGTATGAACATCTATCCTATGACGGTTTTACGTTCTGCACCCCGGCCGAAGTTGAACCCGGTCTTTACGACCGCACATTGACCTGTAATGGCGTATCCAAGGCCTATGCGATGACCGGCTGGCGTATTGGCTATGCTGCCGGGCCTGAACCCCTGATTTCAGCCATGCGCAAGGTGCAGTCGCAGTCCACCTCTTGCCCGTGTTCCGTCAGTCAATGGGCCGCCGTTGAGGCCCTGAATGGATCACAGGATTATATTCATGACAGCCTCAGCATCTTTCAAAAACGCCGTGACATGGTGGTCGAACAACTAAACAGCTGTGAAGGAATCACCTGCCCGACACCGGATGGGGCCTTCTACGTTTACCCTTCGATTGCGGGCTGCTTAGGTAAGACGTCTTCCGGTGGCAAGATCATCACCGATGACGAAAGTTTTGCCACGGCCCTGCTTGAAGAAACCGGGGTTGCGGTGGTATTTGGGGCTGCTTTTGGTCTTTCGCCGAACTTCCGCGTTAGTTATGCAGAAGCCGATGAAGTGCTGTTGGATGCCTGTACGCGCATTAAGGCCTTCTGCGAAAAATTGAGTTAAGAGATACCCGTACAGTTTGCGAAAGGCTGACACCCAGCATGACGACAGAGCTTCCAGAATATTATTTCCGCACCCGCGAAAACGGGGCGATTGCTTTTCGGATCGATACCGAAAACCGGCATCGTCGGATCGACATGGATCAGATCGCCGTTCTGAATGTGCGCAACGGCGAAATAAAGCCCATGGCAAGCGGGAACTAACTGAAGCAGATATTCAGGCTTTGACAGAATGGATGCAGGAACGCCAGGCTCTGCTTGCCAGGCGCGCAATCGACGATATCCTGCGCACGGTTGATCACCTGAACCTGACGGCCCAATGGGCGCAGTCCAAGGCAGAGGATGCCGATCTGGAATTGGTCACGGACACTCTGCTTTTGGCGATGCATGACTTGCGGTCCGTTCTGGTGCGCAAAAAAGCAGATCGTCTGATGGCCAAAAACGAAAAGTGATCTAAAGGGTTTAGCCCAATCATCTTTGACACGCCTAACACCCGGAGTTTTCATAAAGCTCCGGGTGTTGCTTTATAGGCAATCCCTTATGCGACCCAGCTGCGCTTCCAGAACCGCAGGTTCAGAAGTACGGCAACAACCGACAGACCGATCACCAACCCTCCCCAGACGCCTGGAGATCCATAGCCCATAGTCTGGCTGATAACATAGCCTGACGGAACGCCGACGATCCAATATCCAAAGGCCGCCATCAACATCGGAATGCGCGTATCCTGCACACCACGCAAAAGCCCGATCCCAATCGCCTGCATACCATCTGCCAGCTGAAACAATGCCGCCAGCACAAGGAAGACCCGGGCAATTTCCATAATTTCTGCACGCGCAGGTTCATCTTCAGCCAGAAATAGCGACACCAGTGGTTCCGGAAATGCAACAAATAAACCAATCGTCAGCAGTGAAAAGACAAACGACATCACCAGGACAACCTGCCCGCCCATACGCAAACGGGTTTCGTCCTTTTCCCCCATGGCCCGACCGGCACGAATGGTCGCGACACCAGACAAACCCAGATGCACCATGAACGTGACGGATGCCAGCTGCAACGCAACCCCATGGGCGGCAAGTTCAATCGTACCAAACCAGCCGACCATAACAGACGCGGCGGCAAACAAGCCGACTTCTGCAACAATCGTGATCCCAATAGGGATGCCCAATCGCAAAACCTCTCGCAGGGCTTCGCCATCTACCTTCCAGAACCGCGCGAACAGATTGTGCTCGGGTTGTTTCTTCCAGGCGTAAATAGCTAGAATAATCAGTGGCAGGAACTGGTTCACAACGGACGCAATCGCAGCACCGCGAATACCCAGCTCCGGAAAGCCCCAGTTCCCAAAGATCAGAACGTGGTTCATCACAATATTCAGCAGAGCCGCGCCAATGGTGGAAATCAATACAACACCGGTGCGTTCCAGTGCCGACAGATAACTTTTCAGCGTCACAACCAACAGTGCCGGAATAAGACCAACCCCGGCGATACGCAGGTACTCTTCCCCAAGGGCGGCCACTTCTTCTGTCTGCCCCAACAGCAGCAGAATGTCTTCAGACCACAGAAATACCGGCTGCATCAGAATAGTATAGCCAAGCGATGCCCACAAACCCATCCGCGTCACACGGCGCACACGGGTATCGTCGCCCGCAGCAGATGCCTCTGCCACCATAGGCATCACCGCATTGCCAAAGCCCGCGCCAAAGACAAAGATCACAAAGAAAAACGTGCTGGCCAGCGTCAGCGCGGCCAGTGATGTCACGTCATACCAACCCACCATCACAGTGTCTGTCACACCAATCGCCATCTGCGCCAGGTGACTGCCCACCAACGGCAGGCCAAGCAGCGTTACCGCTTTTATATGCGATGCATAGGTCATGTTCTTATGTCCGGTGGTCAACTTAGAAAAGGGAGGAGCCATTCCCCTGGGCGGGAAATGCCGCCAAACCTAAGCGAACCAGATATTTTCCGGTCCCACAAGGGGGCTTTGGAAAATTATTCCTGTATCTTTCCCAGGATCAACCCAGAATTTCCCGTATGGCCGCTTCAAATACGCCTGCCCCGACAGGGATCAGATCATCGGGGAAATCATAGTCAGGATTGTGCAGCTGCGGCTGATCCGTGCCGGATCCCAATAGGAACATCGCCGATTGTGCCTCTTTCCCGAACAAACCGAAATCTTCAGACCAACGCACAGGGTCTTGATCCTCGATCATAGGGACATTGCAGCTTTCCACCGCCCGCTTCAGAACGGCCGTGGGACCTGGGGCATTGGTGCAGGCATAAAACACATCGTGATAGCTGGTGTTCACCTGCAGTCCATCCCGTTCCGCCACGCGGGCAATCAAAGCTTCGGCGTCTTCACACAGGGCCGCCATATCCGCATCTTCCAAACACCGCAGCGTGCCCAACACCACCGCATGGGCGGGTGTCACACCAAAAACAGCTTCGCCCATTTCCGTGTGGGTCACCGTGACCAGACGATATCCTGGCACAAGCGCCCCACCCGCACCCAGCGCGGTCAGGCCTGGCATCAGTTCTGCAACAGCATTCATTGGCGACACCCCGGTTTCCGGCATCGAGGCGTGTGCGGTCTTTCCCGTCAACTCAATCCGGATCCCGCGAGATGCACAGTTTGCAGGGCCATCGACAATCGCCACATGTCCCAGTGGCAACCCAGGCAGGTTGTGCAAAGACAGGGCCACATCCGGGGAAATCTGTCCAAAACGCGGATCATCCAAGACCGCCCGCGCGCCCTGCCCGGTTTCTTCAGCTGGCTGAAACAACAGCACGACACGGCCCCGCGCCGGGCGCTGCTTGGCCATCATACGCCCGACAGCACAGACCATCGCCATATGCCCGTCATGACCGCATAGGTGACCCTTGCCCTCTACCTGACTTTTGTGTTCAACCTCAGTCAGTTCCTCAATCGGCAGTGCATCCAGTTCCGCACGCACCATCACAGTCGGTCCCCGCTCAGTACCATTATAGATCAG
>NZ_JBMYXF010000088.1:5815-6652 GCF_049608145.1 Halocynthiibacter sp. | reverse complement strand
GAATTTCGCTGAAGTTCTCAAAGATCTGCAGACCCGCAGCCCGATTGGGTTCAATCGGCAACTCATTCGCACTGGCTTCTGTTCCCTCAAGAATTTCACCTTCGGGTTCATAAATCGTACTGTTATTCACCACCAGACGTGCAATCCGCCGGATCGGGTTGTCTGGCCCGGACAAGGCACGAAGACTTTCGGTCGCATCACGGATGTCATCGAAGTCACGCACTTCCAGTGCGTTCAGACTCTGACGCCAGGTCCGCACATAATCATCCACATAGATTTCACGCAGGTTTCGCTGGATTTCCAGGAAATCCTCGTCGGAATAATTGGTGCTTTCCAACTGTCCCAGAACCCAGAGATCATCTGCCGCGATCTGTGCAACACGTTCAACCTGCGGCACAAAGAAGGCTTTGTATTCAGGCGCTGTGAAGATGCGCGGCACTTCAAACGGGCCACGGGCAAACACCTGCTCAGAGATCTGACCGCATTCCTGTCCCGCAGTTGCGTTATTTTCTGCTTCCGCTTCGGCTGCTTCCTCGGTCGAAACCTCGCCCACGGTAGAGGCCTGGTAAACGATACCAAAGCTTGCGCCGATGGACGACTGGAATTCAATCGGGTTCGGCAACTGACGTTCAGACAGCGCGCGCAGGTTCGCATAAACCCGGCGATACGGTGTCAGACGTCCCAGGTTTTCCTGCGCCGACAGAACCAGCGCGGGGTCGGTTTCATAAGCGGCCGGAACTTTTTCCAGCATATAATCCAGGTGGCTGTTCAACTGTTCCTGCACTTCACCCTGGGCTTCAAAATTGGTCTGCCAGAAATCGCCAAAATACTTATCGA
>NZ_JBMYXF010000088.1:0-5805 GCF_049608145.1 Halocynthiibacter sp. | reverse complement strand
ACTTCACCCTGGGCTTCAAAATTGGTCTGCCAGAAATCGCCAAAATACTTATCGATCACCCGGTTATCCCGGCCTTCCAGTTCACCCATCATGCGGTAAACTCGCAGGTATTCCAGTTCTTCATCACTGCCCTTCGGACAAACCTGGCGCAGCTTTTGCTCCACCCCACCCAGCAGGACAGGCGCAAACTGATCATTCAAAATCGTGCGATAGGCTGCATCCGCGATCGGGCCAATCTCACGGCCTTGATACAACGTCAGCTGAGCCGTCGCAGCGGACACTTCGCGGAAATCATCAAATTCAAAAGTGGCATCACGGATGGTGTTCAGTGGATCCAGCAATTGCTGACCTGTGGGATCATTGCGAACGCTTTGTCCCAAAGATGCATATACCTCGGTGCGATCCAGAACATTTTCCGCTAGGGCCAAGTTCTTGCTATATTGTGATGACCAGTAAATTGCACCAATTGCGCATGCTGCGGCCGATCCAAAGAACGCCAACATCAAACGGCTGCGATAGCGTTTCTCAACCTTCACATTGTTCCCGGCAAGGCCTGCTTCTGGAAAGACGGCTTTTTTGAAAAACTGCGTGATAAAGAACGGATGCGACGCGCCCTGAGATGTTCCATACAAAGGTTGCGGCAACATATACCGTTGGCCCACGGCCTCTAGGAACACGTTCTGAGGCGCATTTTCCTGGCGGTTAGAGGCGAAATAAACACCGCGTACCAAAGGTGGGGTCGAGAATTTGTCAGCCGTCAGCGCGCCCTTCAAGAAAGCTGACATCGGGGCCTCAAGCCCCAGCAATGTACGGTAAAACGTGAACGCCTCACGGCGGTTGCGCGGGTTTTTCAGATCCAGCAGCTGACGGGTCGTCAGACGGTGAATCTTTTTACAGAACTCAGCATATTGTTCAACAAATTGGTCATCCCAAGCCGGTGTATGACGTCCTTCATACAGGAAATGAAAGCCAAACAGGTTTTCGCGGTCAACGGCTCGCAACCCTTCGAAGAAATCCGTAAAGCCAGCCAGTTGGTCCATTTTGGTGAAAACGATATGCACTGTCAGGCGAGTGCCCAGACGTTCCACAAGATCATTCACCGTGCGGCGCACAAGGTTTGCGTATTCTTCGCGATCGGCCATAGAAAAATGAGAGAATTCCAGCATATCCACGGCCAGGATCACCCCATTGATTGGGCGACGTGGGCGGATCTTCTGAAGATTGGTCAGGAAACGATCCCACAGAACAGACTGCACGCCGGTGCGTTCTTCATGTGGCACAAACTGATGCCCGTCGATATCCAGAAGAACCGCTTCATTCCCAGCCACACGCCAGGTGATGAATTCTTTTGCGTCCCGTTCGCCCAAAGTCGCCAGTTCTGCACGAATCTCATGATCAATCGGAAAACGCATATCACCATTTTCAATAATGGATGTTTTCCCAGCAGCATGTTTCCCCAAGACAAGGAACCAGGGCAGCCCGTAAATGCTGCGCCCACCCCGGGACCAGCGGCTGCGGATCACAGCAACAGCTTTCGCAAAGGCAGTGTCCATGGCCTCAGCTTCCAGCTCCTCAATGGTGGGTTCGCGGCGTTCTTTCTTTTCGCGCGATGCCAGACGCGCCCGAACGACCCGCACAATCATCACCGTCATCAGGATCAGCCCCAAAACCAACAGGCACAGGGCAACCCAGAAACGCATGTCACCTTCGGCAAAGGGTTGGAAGTTTTTCCAGCGTAGTTTTTCACCGAAGAACCAGACAACCAGCGCCCCGACAAAGCTGAGGACCATAATCAGGGGCAGCGGGCTTAGGAATTTTTTTAGGACTTTAAAAACTCGGAACATAGGACACCTGTTAATCGGAACTGTTGGACAAAGCCCAGGAACAATGACGCGCCAAAAGGGGCAATACATCGTTCAGGGCAGCAGTATTAAAGAAAGCGGAACGCAAATTGGAACTGTCACCAATTCCGACCTGCGTGATATCAGCGGCACTGATCGCACGGGTCAGACGGATGGAATCCAGCCCTCGGGCATTTTCAGTGACATAACCTCCACCACGCACATGAAACTGACGCAATTCCCGCCCATCATTTTCGGTCACGCGGTCGTCATAATGGAAACGCACGGATGTGGTTCGGGTCTCAAACGGGTCATACCAATAGATACGGAAACGGGTGATGTCATTCTGACAACTGACAACAAGGGTCGCATCTTCCCCCTGCCCGTCCATACTTTGCAAAGCAAGGAACAAATCCGTGTCGTCGTGGTAGGTTTCAGGATCAACCGATTCACCGTCACGGTTGCGTAGATCTATCTCGCCCAACTCATCAAACACACGCAGGCTGGCACCGCTATCGCGGTCACGCAAGGATACAGCCACGCCGTTTTCACTGACATCCGGACTGGTCATCAGGCTGGTCAAAAATGCAATCGCAGGAACAATCTGTGGTGCAGGTTCCGGCGTGGGTTCTGGCGTGACATCTGTCACCTCAGGGCGTCGCAGCACCGTATCGTAACATTCCAGCCGACTAAGACGTTCATTGTCTTCAAAGCAGGGTGTCAGCAGCTCGCGATCAATCGTAACAGCCCCTTCCTGTGCCTGCAGAGGGGTTGCGAGGGCCGCTGAAAATGCGGCCAAAGAAAAAGTACCTATCAAAGTCCGTATCTTAAACATTTATCTGCCAGTGTTCGTTTCGGAATACCCAGGTTTTTTGCCGCCTGGGCTCGGTTGTTTTCCGCATCAGAAAGGGCGCGACGGATCAGGTTCGCTTCATAGCTTTCCACAGAAGCTTTCAGATCTGAGGCAGGTGCATTCAGGGGTTTACCATTCACCTTTGCCCCCAGATGTTGCGGTGAAATTATTCCGTCTTGCTGGGTTTGCAAGCTTGCGCGGGTGATCATTGCGCGCAGTTCGTGCATGTTGCCTTGCAATTCCTGGCGCATCAGAAACGCGACACTGCCCGGGGCAAAACTAAGCCTTTGCTTGCGTTCACATGCCACCGCGATCAGGATTTCATGTGCAAGGGTTTCAATATCTTCCGAACGCTCACGCAGCGGCTGAATATGGATTCCAACCTGCGCGATTTTATGATACAACGATGCAGAAATACCGGTTTCATTCTGCGCGTCAGAAGGTGCAGAAAACGCAAACCTCTGTGTCAGCCCCACTTCCCGGCTGCTGCCAAGCGGTCGGAAACTGCCGGTGTCCAGCAAGCGCGAGAGACTGCCTTGCAGCTCTTCTGATAGCAGATCCACCCGATCAAAATAAATCATACCGTCGCCGGTTTCGCGCAACAGTCCACGCCGGGATGTCGCCACCCCCTGAATTGCCCCACGCTTATGCCCAAACAGCTCGGGCGCAAAGCTTTCGGCGGTCAAAGTAGCACAGTTCACATAGGTAAACGGCGCATTGGACAGGCGCGACAGACGATGCATTTCACGCGCCACCTGTTCCCGTCCGGTGCCATCTTCGCCGGAAATTAGAATTGTGCCTGACGCATCCGCAAACCGTTCCACCTGACCGCGCAACTTTTGCATAGCTGACGAATTTCCCGGCAGGCGGGCCTGTAAATTACTACGTGCACGCTCACGCAAATTACTGCGTTGTTTATCCGCAAGCTCCAGTGACCGTTCCAACGCCGAAATATGGAATGCTGCGGCACGTTGCCGGCTACTTTGTTCCACCTGAGCTGAAACCGCACGTAGAATAAGCGTCATATCCGTGCTTTTAAGACGGGTCGGAAACGTATTTTCACCAGATACGATGTAGACACCGATCAGATCACCCCGGGTATTCTGCATCGGTACAAAGCAAATGTGACCCGCAGCCGCGAGATCCGGAAAAAGTGGATCAAGGGGCGACAAATTATATCCATTATCAAGTGCATTCAGACACAGGTTCCGTCCAGTCAACGCAACCTGCGCCAAAGGCGTCTGCCCGCTGTCGCCAGACTGTAGGGGCAGTGACATCACCAGCGGCGCCCAGGTGGTATCCCCTTCCGACACGCCCGCGCCGGTGATGAAGTTCTGCCGGGTATTGTCCAGCATCATCAAAACTGCCGTACGCGCATGAAGAAAATTCGAGATCAACACACAGCTTTGCATCAGAACCGCATCAGGGCGGTCCTGGCTTACCAGATTGCAGAGCGTCAGCATCTGGTCGCGTATGTCCTCGGCTTCGATCATTCGGCAGGCACCGCTTCCTGTTCCGTTTCTGAAAACTCTGCGGTGTTGGTTTCCGGCAGGAAGGTCAGTTCGAACCCGCCATCACGTGCAGAAACCTGAACTTCTTCAAACGATTCTTCACGGGTAATCCGCTGCAACGCTTCCTCAGCAACAGGTGGCAAAATCCAGCGGTCAATCACCTGTTCAACCATGCGCGCACCATTTTCTGAATGTGAACACAGATCTTCGATCTGCGCCGTCACAGTTTCATCCCAAGTCAGTTCCAGCCCGCGTACCTCGCGTAGACGCTTCGCTTGGCTAGCCAGTTTCAGATCAATAATCATCCGGATCGTGTCGCTTTCCAGCGGTTTGAAACACAGGATCCGCATTCGAGCCAAAAGTGCCGGTTTGAAATGGGTTTCCAGATGCGGACGCAGGGCTTTTTCAAGCGCCTCCATAGAGGCATTTGTCACCGTTTCCCGATTCTGCATCAGCGCGTCAGAGCCAAGGTTCGAGGTCATAAAGAAGACGATGTTCGTACAGTCAATCTCGCGCCCTTCACCGTCGTTGATGATGCCCTTGTCGAACGCCTGATAGAAGATATTCATCACATCCGCATGGGCCTTTTCAACCTCATCCAGCAGCACCACAGAATAAGGTTTGCGCCGGATTGCTTCGGTCAGAACACCGCCTTCACCATATCCGACATAACCAGGAGGCGAGCCAATCAGACGACTGACCGTATGCTTTTCCTGATATTCTGACATGTTGATCACGGTCAGGAACTGCTTGCCACCAAACAGATGTTCAGCCACCTGTTCCGCCGTTTCGGTTTTCCCTACGCCAGAGGGTCCAACAAGAAGGAAAGTGCCGCGCGGAGTGTTTTCGCGTACGAAATCAAGCCGCGCAGCCTTCATCCTGTCGTGGATTACATCAATCGCCAGATCCTGCCCGCGCACGCCTGCTTTCAGACGATCGCCAAGCAACAAAACCTTCGCTGCATCATCATCCGACATGGCCGAGGCTGGCACACCGGTCCAGTCCGCGATCACATCCGCAACCGCGTCATTGCCAACTTCAAAATTCACAAGCGGTGCATTGTTATGGCGTGCTTCACGCAATTCCGTCAGCAAGGCACTGACTTCATTCTGCCAATCATCCTGTGTGCCTTCCGGAGCTTCCTCGTCTTCATCCAACTCGGCTTCTGGATCGCGCGCAATCCAGCTGCGCAGGTCGATCACGCGATCCACCTTCGCCTTTTCCGCATCCCAGCGGGCGCGTAGAGCATCGGCGTCTTCTTGCAAACGTGCGATTTCCTGATCCGTCGCGGCGGCATCGTCCACAGCGCCTTCCGCGCGCATCAGAACGTCGCGTGCTTCATCCTTCTGGCGCAGCTCGAGCATCTGAATGCGTTTTTCCAAAAGCTCTAATTCACGCGGGCGCGCGGTCTGTCCCGCTGCCACACGTACACAGGCGGTATCGAGCACGTCGAATGCCTTATCCGGCAATTGCCGTCCGGTCAGATAGCGATCCGACAAATGCGACGCCGCCTGAAGTGCTGCATCCGAGATATAAACATGGTGTGTTTCTTCATAAGCAGACCGCAATCCGCGCAGAATGGTCACCGCCTGATCGGGGG
>NZ_JBMYXF010000087.1:0-6812 GCF_049608145.1 Halocynthiibacter sp. | reverse complement strand
ATTCCTTCTGCGGTGGGCTATCAGCCAACACTCGCAACCGACATGGGTGCGATGCAGGAACGGATTTCATCCACCAAGTCAGGTTCTATTACGTCTGTTCAGGCCGTTTACGTTCCTGCGGATGACCTTACCGACCCTGCACCTGCGACATCATTTGCTCACTTGGATGCGACAACGGTTCTTGATCGTTCGATCTCTGAAAAAGGCATCTACCCAGCTGTGGACCCACTTGGTTCCACATCACGTCTTCTGGACCCACTGATCATTGGTGAAGAGCACTATAAAGTTGCCACCGACGTTCAGCAGATCCTTCAGCGTTACAAATCCCTGCAAGATATCATCGCGATTCTTGGCATGGACGAGCTGTCTGAAGAAGACAAACTGGCAGTTGCCCGTGCGCGTAAGATTGAGCGTTTCTTGTCTCAACCATTTGACGTTGCGAAAGTCTTTACTGGCGCAGACGGCAAACAGGTGAAACTGGAAGACACAATCGCGTCGTTCAAGGCTGTTGTAGCCGGTGAATACGATCACCTTCCAGAGGGCGCCTTCTACATGGTTGGCGGCATCGACGAAGTGATCGCAAAAGCCGAAAAAATGGCTGCTGACGCCGCTTAAGGAGAGTGCCTGATGGCCGATACAATGCAATTCGATCTGGTCTCACCGGAAAAAAGCCTCGCGTCACTGCAAGTGACTGAGGTTCATATTCCGGGCACCGAGGGTGACCTCACCGCAATGGCCAATCACGCCCCGCTGATCACAACAATCCGTCCAGGCATCCTCAAGGTGCTTGGCGGTGGTGAGATGCTGGAATTCGCCGTAACTGGTGGCTTTGCCGAAGTATCTGCCGGTGCAACTTCTGTGCTGGCGGAACAGGCTGTGCCTGCTCTCGAGATGACACAGGACCTGCTTTCAGGTCTGGTGTCGGAAGCCACTGAAGCGCGTGATTCTGCAAGTGACGCGATGCGTGACGTTGCTGACAAACGCCTGAATGATCTGATCGCTATGGGCGCCCAGCTTGGTCTGAACGCCTGATCACATCAAAAACGTAACTGAAAATGTCACGTTCTTTGGAAAAATTTGAAAGCTCCGCCCTCGGGTGGAGCTTTCTTCTTTAATACCCGTGGATTGTCGTATTAAAATGGGGCGAGGGTATACTTCGCAGGTTTAGGTAAATGATGAGAATAAGCAGCCATCTTGTTGGCGTTGAAAAAGGCGAACAGACGTTGTTTTCCGATTTCGAGCACGATGGTGAAATGTGGACAGGCAAAGGCCCACGCCAAAGCCGTCAGGCCGTTGCTTTTTCCGAAGCTTTTTCCTCCCCGCCTGTCGTTCAGGTCAGCATGTCGATGTGGGACATCGATAAGCACAGCAATATGCGTGGCGACCTTCAGGCAGAAAATGTGACGACCACTGGTTTCGAACTTGTTTTCCGCACCTGGAGCGATTCCCGAGTTGCCCGTATCCGAGCCACCTGGATGGCCATCGGACCGCTGGAACACCAGGACGACTGGGAACTCTATTAGAGCTCTAGGCCACGGTACATTTCCCACCCAACGTATGTGTCCTTCGTTATATAAAGTTGGACGTCAGATCGGTATGGTATTGGAGTCTCTGGTTGTTGTAATACTTGACAAAGGCCCAACTCCCAAATCGAGGCCGCTTGGGCTTCGTGTTACCGCACTGGTCGTTGCGATGCGCACCGCATCTTGGCGAAATTTTCCTGTGTATCTCGTAGCCATTCTCAATCCCCTTTATAGCAATATTGCCTGAAGGAGATCGAACTAGACCAGGACAAGATCAGGCCTGCACCGGAAAGAATCGTTCCCATGGATCTGGGGCCAATCACTGCGCTCGCTGTAGCCGCAATGTTTAGACACAAAATCCAAAGCTAGTTTTGTCTCGTCGCGATTGCGTCCATTTCAAAACGACAACTTTCTGACAGTGGAGACATCGCAGCAAATTCGGGCGCTATATTAAAGATCATAAGCGCCGAAATATTGGCCTGGGTTTCGCTGATCAAACTTATAGAAAACGTCGTTCGCGTCGCTATTCCTCCCTCATCAAGATCCGCCCCGACGGCTTGCCATGTGTTTGTTCCTGTTGATTGCCAACCAGTGTGAAACCCACTGTCCGAAATCAACTGCCCCGGCGTAAACGGCGCTTGAACCCGCCGGAGACCGCTCGACAAATACCGATTGGAAAATGCACCCGCCTGAGACATCGCTCCCATCGGGCAGCCCGTCGCCCTTGTGTCTTTTAGCGTGATGCTCCAGTTTCCGGAAACGCCTGAAGGGACGGATGCGGTGGAGATTGCCGGAACTTCTGCAAGCTCCAGAGCACAATGCTGCATCGCGGTGGTTAAATCATTTTCCACCCAGCGCGGCTCACCCACATATGTAAAATACAAGGCGGTTTCCAGACCTTCCGGCGCTTCCAAACCATGAGATTGTTGCAGATAGTCCATGCTCTGGCCTGTTCCCCCAGAGATAATCCCTGAATCTCCACAGAGAAAATAGGGTGTATCAGCTTCCTTACAAGCTATTGGGCCCGGTCTTTCAGCAGTTAAATCAAGTCTCTCGCAGTGACCTGACGGATGCGTTTTCTCATGCTCACGACAGATTTCATTGGCCTGGTGGACACCGCGCACCCATTGGCCTGAGTTCAATGTCGCAGACATCTTGGGGTCCACAACAAGCAACAACGCCGCCGCATTGGGGGCCTCGTCTGCCAAGCCAGCAAGCAGGTTATATTCCTTTGCGGTTATTCCCGTATCAATGCGCACAGCGTTCCCGCTGTAACAGGTATAATATTCAGCTTTGACTGGCAGGGTACTCAGAAGGGTCAAAACCGCGGCTGTTATCATCGGTTTGTTCATAATATTCGCCTTTCAATCAATGGTCTGGAAGCAAAGAATGGCTTTGACGCAACATGTCAAAACCCGCAATGATCGTCTTTGGCGCGTCCATTTTTACGCAGAACTGGCCTTTATCACCGGCGAGACACACCGTGCCATTTGGCGTTGCCCCTTCCGCATGCCAGGTGATTGCATCTAGTCCATCGACATCACGGGCAATCACGCCGCCATTCCCAGCACGCAGCGGCGCGCGATAGCGCCACCCCTGTGGGAGCGCAAAGCTGTCGCGGTATTCGGAATTCGCGTAGTAACAGAATGCTTCCGTACAGGCGGGGGTAAACCCTTCGCCGATGATCGCGGCTTCACCATCTGAAATGGGGGCTTGTGAACCCGCGCGTCGCATTTCAATTTGAATGCTGGCATCATCACGACCAAGGGGAAGGGTTCCCTCAAAGAAATCACCCAAAGCATTCGGGTTTAACAAGCTGGTTAATGCACCTTGCGGGGTGTCCAGCTGCAACTGGATCATATTGATCCCGCCGGACGGTTTCATGATCACGTGAATATCTGCCGTACCGTCACCGATTTCGCCCGCTGGCAATTGCGTCACTGGCCCCGTGGCGCGCGCGCCCTGTGGAAGGTGGTCCAGTGACAGACGCAACCAGGGGCGCTGGGTGCTTTCATTTACGATTTCCCACTCACCCTGAAGTGCGCCGTGTTGTTCATCTGGCGTTTCATTGATGTCTGGGGTCGCGCCCTCTTGCGTTGTCTGGCTGGCATTTGGCCGCAGCATAATATGCAAGAATTTTGGGGTTTGGCGATGTCCCAAGACGGCTTCCCAGTTTTCAGTGTTTTTCACCGGGCGCATGGCACCGGAATATTCTTCAGGGTGATTGCCAAGGCTCACCCATCCATAGGCCGGTGTGCCGTCGGCATTCACCACCGTTGTGACAGAGATATCGACGGTCTCACCGACAGGTAAGTTGACCGGATCAAGCGGTGTGCCCACGGTCACACGCGCCATGCTGAACTGTTCGTTATGAAGGGAAGATGCCAGATTAACCTGTCCGATCTCAGTCATTGTGGCGCGATCTATGATCTCCCAGGCCCCGGTAAATACGGGGGCGATCAGGGATGGCGTGCCTTCTTCGCCCATGTAAAGGGCATGGTGATCCTGCATCATCTTTTGATCTTTATGATCGCCGGCGCGGAGTTCACGCATCCAGGCGTTCATCAGATTTCGCTGCGCCTGGGTATAAGCATTGGCGTTTTTCACCGTGCAGACGCGATCCGGCTGGTCAGTGTCACCTGCCTGGCTGTCGCAGTCCAGTATTTCGTAAGATACCATGCCCTCTGGATTGACCATGATCCATTCGCCGTTGGTCACATTCACCAGTTCAAAGCTCAGGCGACCATTCGAAGATCCCGGCTCCATCAGGCCGAAATTCTTCAGCACTGGAATATCGACCAGACCAAGGGATTCAAAATTGAAGGTGCAGCGTTCGTCATAGCAAATATATACGGCGTCCAGAACTCCACGAAGGCGTCGTGCGCCAGCATCTGCCGTGGCAGGAAGGTCGGCATTCACACCCGTCGGCAAAGCGGGGCCTTGTTCAAGGGATGTCACCGCAGCGGGTTGCATAAGCGACTGCATCTTAAGCCAGCCCTGCAACAGGTCCTGCTGTTGCCGCAGCGTCGGATCCGGCATGTTTGTAATACACATCATCTGTGCGGGTTCGCCGGTTGCCAGCTCACCTGTTTCGGAAAGTCCTTCACAGGTGGAATATCCCAAGTGCAGAAGTGATCCGGCGGGATCCGCCATTGATGAGTTTAACTCGAGCGTACCGTTTGAAGCTTCATGATAGAATACCACATAGGGAACGCCACCTTTTAGAACACCACTGCGATGCAACGTAACCCCGTGCAGAACAGGCATCGGAAACCCATTTTCAAAGCCCGGTATATTTTGGGAACATGCTGGGACGGTGCAGGTAAAACCGATTTCATAGGTCTCAGATGTTTCCCATAGCGCGATATTATTTGCCATTCCAGGGTGTGAATTCAGATGCTCATCTGAGACATGGATTTTCATGTCGTTTTGGGGGAAGACCTCTTCAGCAGCATTGGAATTTGCAGGTGGCACAACCGCATCTGCATCATCTTCCTGTGCGACAGCCCCAACGTGGATCTGCCCAAAATCAACCAGCTGTTGATCCCCATTGGCATCATAATAACTATAGCTCAGGTCATAGGTGCCATCGGCGTTCGGCAAGGGCAACATCGGACCCGCAGCTGTGTCGAGACCTTGCAGGCTCCAGGCCCCCAACTCAGCGCCGTCCTGGCTTAGGATCAGCTGGTTGCTCTGATAGACATGCCCTGTGACAGCAACAGGCAACTGACCACCCGCCGATCCATTGCGCGGGCCCGTCCAGCCGACCTGAGGTGCCTCGGTAAATTCAACCGGAAACACGGCGATCGGTGCGTCATAGCCTTTCTGGACCCGGATTTCATATGATCCTGCCTGTTCGGGCGCGGTCAGCCAATGTGGTGTAACACCGATTGAATCACTGCCGAACCGGGTTTCCCAATCGATGCGTTCTTCCGTGCGTGGGTCAACCAATGCGACTGTATATTCGGAATTGGGTTGAAGTGGTGCTGTCGCGTTCAGATAAAAGACATTCTCAGTGCTCATGGCATAAGGCCCGTTATTGGGCATGGTGAACCCGACTTCATGGGCTGTGAATGGCACAGAGATCGTTTCGCCCTCGCTCGCGGGGCTGACTTCCAAGCTGCCGTGACCTTCTGCCGACATTGCTTCAATCATCCAGACGCCGTCCGGCAACTCCGCAGGGAGTGCTGTCAGGATCTCAGCCGCATCTTTGCGTGACCCGATAACGATGACCTCGCCGCTTTCTGTGTTGGTTGCGCGATAAGTTAGCTGCGTTGGGCGTGTTGTTCCTTCCGTTGTAACGATCTGAACATTCAGAGAAAATACACCACTGCTGGCTTCTTCCTCCGGTGCTGTCGGCGCGGCGATGTCGCGTAAAGCGTCTCCCAGACCATTGGCATCGCCCGCATCAAAATACTGCCCGCCGGTATTATCCGCGAGACATTGTAGTTGTGCCCGTGCTTCGGGATCGGTCACATCAAAACCAACCACATGTGCAGTAAAATTCACACCAAGGCGTTCCAGTTCCGCGCCAACGGCACATGGATCTGCAGAACATGTTTCACGGCCGTCGGATACCAGAACGACAGTTGCGCTTTCTTCGGTAAATCGCAGGGTTTCAGCCGCCAGACGTACCGCATCAGACAAGGGCGTTTTCCCACGCGGGTTCAGCCCGTCTACGATCTGCCCCAAGGCTGCGCTGGACCCCGGCGCAGGTTCGGAGATCAGTTCAATATCTGAACAATCGCCTTTGCGCCGGTGCCCATAAGCGATCAGGCCTGCATTTACATTGCCCGCATCCCAATCGGCGGAAATGGTACCAAATGCATCACGTGCAATTTCAATCTTAGTGACGCCATCAATCTGTCCCCACATGGACCCGGAGACATCGAAAACGACCATAACATCATTGGCAGTGGCCTGCGAAAGTGCTGGGGAAATCAGGGCGGTACAAAGGCTGAAAGACAGGGGGATTATAGTGCGAAAGCTCAATGGCATCGTGACCTCAATAAAAGTGAAACTTAACAAATACTGCTTATTAGCATGTATTCGTGATTTCTCAAAATGGTGCGGGGTGATGCGGACAGCGAGAAGCGAACCGTCCCGGGTTTACCGGAGGGTGAAACACTCCAAAGGTGATCCCCATGACGAAGCGACCCCATAGCCCCGCCTATCCTTGAACTTTGCCCCTGTTTCCAGACACAGTCGGGTACCTTCCCCTATCCAAGAAAGGGGTGTAAGGTGCGGTTACTCGTGGGACATCTCGTTCTGTGACTATCGCTTTTCTCT
>NZ_JBMYXF010000086.1:0-6920 GCF_049608145.1 Halocynthiibacter sp. | reverse complement strand
CTGTGTTTGACGCCCATGCAGAATGGTTTGCACAGAAAGGGTTTTTCGGCTGTCTTTTTGTAAAGGCCTGCGCTGAATTTCAGGATCCGACGCACCCGGTACACCAGCAATCCTGCGCCCATCAGGCACAGGGGATCGCCTATTATCGTAACCTTGCGGATGCCGCAGGATTTGCAGACCCGGATGAAATTGCCCGCAACATCTGGTTCCTGGCCCAAGGGGCGATTGTGGCCGCAGTTATGGCCGCGATCGAGAACCCCGCAGGATCCGCGCGTGATGCCGCCGAAAAAATGCTGGCCTGCGCGGCACGACGCAGCGCATAGGCTCTTTCCGCGTCCCTGTCCCTGTGCAACAAATAGCACAAGGGGAGAGACCACATGACAAAATCAACCGCAAAGAATATCCTGTTCATTATGTTTGATCAGCTGCGGTTCGATTATCTCAGCTGCGCCGGTCATCCCCATCTGTATACGCCGCACCTGGATTCTTTGGCCGCAAAAGGCACGCGGTTCACCCGTGCCTATGTGCAATCCCCGGTTTGTGGTGCCTCGCGCATGTCGACCTATACCGGGCGTTATGCATCGTCCCATGGCGCGCAATGGAATGGGTTTCCCCTGCGCGTGGGTGAGATGACCATGGGCGATCACCTGCGCGCGAATGGCATGTCCTGCCATTTGATCGGCAAGACCCATATGAAGGCCGATGTGGAAGGGATGAAACGTCTGGGCCTGTCGCCTGACAGTGTGATTGGCGCCCGTCAGGAAGAATGCGGTTTTGACATCTGGGCACGCGATGATGGGCTATGGGCGGAAGGGCCGAATGGTTTTTATGACAGCAAGCGCTCTCCTTATAATGAATATCTGAAATCGCAGGGATACCCCGGACAGAACCCCTGGGCGGATTTTGCCAACGCTGGAATTCATGAAGGCAACATTGCTTCTGGCTGGTTTATGGAAAACGCCGATAAGGCGGCAAATATCCGTGAGGAAGACAGTGAAACACCCTGGCTGACGGGCGAAGCGATGAAGTTCATTGAGGCACAGGGCGATACCCCCTGGTGCTGTCACCTGAGTTACATCAAACCGCACTGGCCCTATATCGTGCCTGCGCCTTATCACGATATGTACGGGCCGGAACATGTGGTTGCCGCGCAGAAATCTCCGCGTGAACGCCAGGATCCACACCCGGTTTACAATGCTTTCATGAACAACCAGATCGGCCAGACGTTTTCCCGTGATGAGGTGCGCGAAAAGGTGATCCCGGCCTATATGGGGCTGATCAAACAGGCCGATGATCAGATGGGGCGGTTGTTTGCATATCTGGAAGAAACCGGCCGGATGGAAGACACGATGATCGTTGTGACATCGGATCATGGCGACTATCTGGGCGATCACTGGCTGGGCGAAAAAGATCTGTTCCACGAGCCTTCCGTGAAAGTTCCGCTGATCGTCTATGATCCATCACCCGATGCTGTGCGCGGCGCAACCTGTGACGCATTGGTCGAAGCCATTGATCTGCTGCCGACCTTCATTGAAGTCGCGGGCGGGGATGTGCCGCATCACATCTGTGAAGGGCATTCCCTTTTACCCTGGCTACATGGCGAGGCACCCAATTGGCGGGATTGGGCCGTCAGTGAATATGACTTTTCATGCACCCCTATGTGCCCGGAACTGGGATTGTCTCCGACAGATGCGCGCCTGTTTATGGTGACGGATGAACGCTGGAAGTTCATGCATGCAGAAGGTGGCTTTGCCCCGATGCTGTTTGATATGGACGCCGACCCCGAAGAATATGTTGATCTTGGCCAATCTGACGACCACGCTGATATCATTACACTTATGTATGATCGTCTTGGCCAATGGGGCCGCAGGATGAGCCAGCGCGTCACCATGTCAGATGCGCAGATCATTCCGCGCCAGGGCAAGACACCCGGCGGCGGTGTTGGCATTTTTATTGGCCATCATGAAGCGAATGATGTGCCGGAAGAGGCGCGGGCAAAATATATGGGCACGGCCCTGAAGGACTACACGAATGACTGATATAATTGCTGCACTGCGTGACATCTGCGGCGCGAAATATGTGCTTGGTGGCTCTGACGACCGCAAAGCTTATGACGTGGATGTCTTTGGCGACAAGATCGGCGTGTCGCTTGCCGTCGTGCGCCCGGCGAACACAGAAGAAGTTTCCGCAATCCTGAAACTCGCGCAGGATACAGGCACAGCGGTTGTGCCTCAGGGCGGCAATACCGGCCTGGCAGGCGGGGCGACCCCCACATCGGATGAAACACAGATCATCCTGTCCCTCGCCCGGATGAATGCGATTGAAGAAGTGAACCCCGAAACCCGCACCGCCACCGTGCAGGCTGGTGTCATTCTGCAGAACTTGCATGACACCGTGGCAAAACATGATCTGATTTTCCCTCTGATTTTCGGCGCACGTGGCAGCTGCATGATCGGGGGAAACATTTCCACCAATGCCGGTGGATCCAACGTTCTACGTTATGGCAACACCCGCGCGCTGGTATTAGGGCTTGAAGTCGTTCTGCCCGGCGGCCGTATCATGAACCTAATGAACGCACTTTATAAGAACAACACGGGCTATGCGCTGAAAGACCTGATAATCGGCGCAGAAGGCACGCTTGGCATTGTGACCCGCGCGGTGTTGCAACTGCACCCTGCCCCGGTGGCACGCGCCACTGCGCTGATGTCTGTTGCTTCCTTGCCCGCAGCCCTAACCTTGTTACGCCGTCTTCAGGATGCAAGCGGTGGTGCAGTCGAAGCCTTTGAATTCATGCCCCGCAACCACATGGAAGGCTATCTGCGGCTGAACCCGGATAAATCCCTGCCGATGGAAGAGATGGGGGAGGTCAACATTCTGACCGAATTGGGCGCGACATCAAAATTACTGGCACGCCCCGGCGCTGACGGACGCCCCCTGATCGAAAACCTGCTGGAAGAGGTTCTGACTGAGGGTTTTGAAAACGGCAAAATTCTGGACGCCGCCATTGCCCAGAATGACAGCCAGCGGGAAGCCTTCTGGCACATCCGCGAAAGCGCCTATGAGGTCGCCGTTGCACAAGGCCCCGCAATTGATTTTGACATTGCCGTGCCATTGGATCAGGTCGCGACCTTCCTTGAGCAGGCCGAACAACGTCTGGCCCCGATTGCCCCCGGCATGCGCAACACAATTGTCAGCCATCTGGGGGATGGAAACATCCATTACGGCGTGTTGCCCGCAAACAATGAAAACGGCATCGATCCGGTCCTGAAAACACAGGTGATGGAAGTGGTTGAAGATCTGGTGACGGAACTGAACGGATCCTTCAGTGCGGAACATGGCATCGGGACATCCAAGCGCCCCTCAATGGCACGTCAAAAGGATCCGGTCGCACTTGAGGCCATGCACGCAGTCAAACGCGCCTTGGACCCCGGCAACATCATGAACCCCGGAAAGGTTCTGCCCTAACCCGGCATAAAATGCGCCACCACCTGACGTCGGTGGGGCGCGTTACGGTGTTCAAACAGATAGATACCCTGCCAGGTGCCCAAAACTATCTGCCCGGCGCTGACAGGAATATTCAGGCTGACAGGCATCATCGCAGCCTTGATATAGGCGGGCATATCGTCCGGCCCTTCATAGGTATGCGTGAGATAGGACATGGACGGATCTGAAGTCGGCGGCACCAGGCGATGAAAGAAGTTCTGCAGATCCACCTGAACTTCGGGATCAGCGTTTTCCTGGATCAACAAGCTGGCCGAGGTGTGGCGCACAAACAGCGTCAGCAATCCGTCGCCCTGCCCTGATAGCCAGCCCCGGATATCATCAGTAAATTCATAAAGACCCGGCCCATTGGTATGAATCGTAAAAGGTTTTTGCATCACTGCGCATCCACCCAAATATGTTGATCCAGATCCCATTTTTGGCCATTGGCAAGCTTTGCATCAGAAAAGGCGAAAACTCCGGCCTCCGAAAACAATATTGCGGGATCACAGGTCAGAGAGAGCAGAACCTCGGCCTCGGTCCCTTTTTCACGTATGTTTACCCCGCCAGAGTGTTCGGGATTTTCGGGGTCGCGCCGCAGGCTCTGCCAGACGACGTATTCGACGTCATTATTAGTGAAAATCATCTCTTCCCAGATGGCACCGCCAACACCGGGCCAAGGGGTGACCTCCACATCGCGCAAGGGGATGATCAGCTCAAGTTCTGGCGATTGATCCGGCGTGCCATAGCTGTAATACGCCTGCCCGTTCGCCGCACAGACGCTTAGAACACGGTTGCGCCCCTCAATTTTGCAGGACAGTAGAACATCGGCCGCAAGCGGCGCTGAGGGCCCGCAAGCAAGGGCTGGACCGGCACTGAGGGCAAAGACCAGAGCGAGTAATTTTTTCATTTTAAATCCTTTCAAAACCGTCCTCAATAAACCGGGCGCGCAGGTTGGCATCTGGCAGCATGCACGCATCATGCCGCCCCCAGATGCGATAACGATTGCGGGCGACCCTCAGGTACAGCGGGGTCTTAAGCCAGCTGGGCGCATAGAGAATGGCCGCTGCGATGCGCCAGGGCCAACCCAGATCACGCATGGCCGCCGCGAAAGCATCTGCATGGGTAAAGACCCTGCCCCGTGTCAGAACAAGATTGGTTTCATAATCATCCGTTGGCATGTTCAAGGCTTGATACAATGAGGTGCCCAGATCAGATTGCGCGATGATGAAACGGAACTTGTCGCCTTTGTCGTGTTTCAGAATGAAACGAAGGAATCCCGAACACAACACACATTCCCCATCGAAAACAATGATGGGATTGTCGGGCAGGTTGAAGGTGTGATGCAAATCCATGAGGTGGAGTTAAGCGGGTTTTGTAACAGGGCACAACACAGCTCCCTAGGAAAAGGTCACGCAACTTTAGACTAGTAAAGATAGAACACCCGAGATCAGAAGTAACCATCCGCAACAAATCTCAAAGGCTAAAGAGTAAATGTAGTTTTGTTCAGGGTCCTCAGGTTGATAGAAAATCCCTATTTTCTTGCCAACTCCTTTTCCTAAGAACTGCTCTTGTGAATACGCTGTATAGTTTCGTCCATTGGCCTCAAATACGCAACTTAAGCAGTACCCATATTTCAATTGTTCCACTGACTTACGTTCAAATGATCCAGTAACCAGTCCGAAGCTGTGAGCGCACCGAATGCGCATAAAAACATGAGATACAGTGATAAACGCTCCCAGAACCTGCAACGGCCAAACGGGCAAAATATCGGCAAGCAAGAGGGACAAAAGAGAAATCCCCACCAGCAAATTAAGCCAGCGGGGAATTGAACTGTCCAACCAGAAGAAACCCTCTTGTATCCGCTTCAGAAGATTCACTGATCAAGGAAGGAACGCAGTTTGCGGCTTCGGCTTGGGTGCTTCAGCTTCCGCAGTGCCTTCGCCTCGATCTGGCGGATCCGTTCGCGGGTCACGCTGAACTGCTGACCGACTTCTTCCAAGGTGTGGTCAGTGTTCATGCCGATGCCAAACCGCATCCGCAGCACACGTTCTTCACGCGGGGTCAGGGACGACAGCACGCGGGTTGTGGTTTCTTTCAGGTTTTCCTGAATGGCTGAATCCAGCGGCAGAACGGCGTTTTTATCTTCGATGAAATCGCCAAGCTGTGAATCTTCCTCATCACCAATCGGCGTTTCCAGAGAGATCGGCTCTTTCGCGATCTTCATCACCTTGCGCACTTTTTCCAAAGGCATTTGCAGTTTTTCTGCCAATTCTTCCGGTGTCGGTTCGCGGCCAATTTCATGCAGCATCTGACGACCGGTCCGCACCAGCTTGTTGATCGTTTCGATCATGTGCACAGGAATACGGATGGTCCGCGCCTGATCCGCGATGGAACGGGTGATCGCCTGACGGATCCACCAGGTCGCATAGGTCGAGAATTTGTAACCGCGACGATATTCGAATTTATCAACCGCTTTCATCAGGCCGATGTTGCCTTCCTGGATCAGATCCAGGAACTGCAGACCACGGTTGGTGTATTTCTTCGCGATGGAAATCACGAGACGCAGGTTGGCTTCGACCATTTCTTTTTTGGCCTGACGGGCTTCTTTTTCGCCCTTCTGCACCTGTTGCACGATGCGACGGTATTCAGAAATATCGAGACCAACATACTGACCAACCTGGGCCATATCAGAACGCAGTTCTTCGATCTTGCCTTCAGAACGTTCCATCAGCGCCTGCCAGCCACGGCCCGGCTTTTCTTTCATCTCGTCAAGCCAGGTCGGATCAAGTTCGCGACCACGGTATGCTTCGATGAATTCACGACGGTTAATGCGCGCCTGATCCGCCAGTTTCACCATGTTGCTGTCGATGGACATGATGCGACGGTTGATACCGTAAAGCTGGTCAATCAGCGCTTCGATACGGCCGTTGTGCAGGTGCAGTTCCGTCACCAATTCCACGATCTCAGACCGCAGTTTCTGGTATTTCTCTTCTTCTTTCTTAGAGAAACTTTCATCTTCATTCAGGGTCGCAGAGATCCGCAGATCCTGCATGTCAGACAGCAGCGCAAAGTCACGCGCGATTAGGTCAAGGGTTTCAAGAACCTTCGGCTTCAGCGCCGCTTCCATGGCCGCGAGGGACATGTTCGCCTGTTCATCTTCATCGTCATCATCATCATTGTTGATGATCGGGTTACCATCTGCGTCAACTTCTGGTTCGGATGATTTCTTCTCAGGCTTGGCCGCGCCATCGACGTTGACGGAAGGAACCACCGGTTCATCGTCTTCATCATCGCCCATCTGGTCACCAAAGGTGGTTTCCAGATCAATCACATCGCGCAGAAGAATATCTTCTGTCAAAAGTTCGTCACGCCAGATCGTAATCGCCTGGAACGTAAGCGGGCTTTCACATAGCCCCAAGATCATAGTTTTGCGGCCA
>NZ_JBMYXF010000085.1:0-6975 GCF_049608145.1 Halocynthiibacter sp. | reverse complement strand
TGTGAATTGCACAGTGGCTCTTGCCCCATCGGGGCCTTGCAAGGTATGTACTTGCGAGGAAACGACAATGAAAAGGGCAGAGCCATGCGTCGGGTAGTTATCACAGGTCTTGGAATGGTCACTCCGCTTGGGGATGGTGTTGAAACCACCTGGGAGCGCATTCTCGACAGTCAGTCCGGTGCCGGACCTATCACGCACTTTGATGCGGAACGTGTGACCACAAAATATGCCTGTGAAATTCCGCGCGGTGACGGGTCTGATGGCACGTTCAACCCGGATGCTTACATGGAGCCCAAAGAACAGCGTAAGGTCGATGATTTCATCCTTTACGGTATGGCGGCTGCGGATCAAGCGGTGAAAGACGCGGGCTGGGATCCGAAGGAAAGCGGCGATGAAGAAGCCTGTCTGCGCACGGGCGTGATGATCGGGTCTGGTATTGGTGGCCTGTCTGCGATTGCGGATACGGCTGTGATGCTGAAAGAAAAAGGCCCGCGCCGCGTGAGCCCATTCTTTATCCCATCTGCGCTGATCAATTTGATTTCTGGCCAGGTTGGCATTCGCTATGGTTTCAAAGGCCCGAACCACGCGGTTGTGACCGCCTGTTCCACAGGGGCCCATGCGATTGGCGATGCGGCCCGTTTGATTATGCTTGATGATGCGGATGTGATGATTGCCGGTGGGGCTGAAAGCCCGATTTCTGAGATTGGAATCGCGGGCTTTAACGCTTGTAAGGCGCTGTCCACAAAACGCGCGGATGATCCGAAGGCTGCGAGCCGTCCTTATGATGGCGACCGGGATGGGTTCGTTATGGGCGAAGGCGCTGGCGTTGTTGTTCTGGAAGAATACGAGCACGCGAAAGCCCGTGGTGCGAAGATCTATGCTGAGGTTCTTGGCTATGGTCTGTCAGGGGATGCCTATCACATCACTGCACCGTCTTCCGATGGCGATGGTGGCTTTCGGTCCATGGCGGCTGCGTTGAAACGTGCGGGTGTTGCACCGGGTGACATTGATTACATCAACGCACACGGCACATCCACAATGGCGGATACGATTGAATTGGGCGCTGTGGAACGTTTGATGGGGGATGCGGCGAACACTGCGACCATGTCATCCACAAAATCTGCAATCGGTCACCTTTTGGGCGCGGCTGGCGCGGTTGAGGCGATCTTCTGTATTCTTGCGATCCGCGATCAAGTTGCCCCGCCAACATTGAACCTGGAAAACCCAGCTGTTGATAGCCCGTTGGATCTTGCGCCATTGAAACCTGTGAAACGTGAGATCAACGTCGCATTGTCCAACAGCTTTGGCTTTGGTGGTACAAACGCGTCTCTGGTTGTTGGCAAGGTGCGCGACTGATGTTTGCGCGCCATGTTGCCGCCAATGCGCTGACGCTGATCGGGGTTCTGACCTTTGCAGGTGTCGGCGTTGTGGCTTGGGGGAAAAAACAATATGAGGCCCCTGGCCCATTGACCCAGGCGATCTGTCTGCAGGTCGGCGGCGCGTCTGGTGTTTCGAATATGACCCAAGTCGGGAAGGTTTTGGACCAGCAGGGTGCGGTTTCCAATGCTGCAATCTTCAAGGTTGGTTCACAATATGCCGGGCGTAACCATCTGCTGAAAGCGGGCAGTTTCCTGCTGGAACCTGGGTCTTCTATGGCGGATATCAACGCGGTTATCACCGGGTCTGGTCGATCCACTTGTGGCACTGAGATTAACTATCAAATCGGTATTCTGCGGGCGCAGGTCCGGGTGAATGAGTTGGACCCTGCAACCAGTGAATACATTGAAGTTGCACGGTTTAATCCGGCGGAAGATGAGGTGCCTGAGGTCTATACCGAACTGCGTCAGGATCCGTCTGTGCGCTATCGGATTACAATGGCACAGGGCATCACCAGCTGGCAGATCGTTGAGGCGTTGAAGGCGGCTGATTTCCTTGAGGGAGAGATCGCAGAGGTGCCTGCAGAGGGGACGCTTGCGCCTTTGGGGGATGATGTGCGTGCCGGTACCGATCGCAATGAGCTGATTGCACAGATGGTTGCGACGCAGGAAGATATTCTGGCGGAAGCTTGGGAAAATCGTGCGGATGGGCTGCCTTATGAAAATGCGCAGGAAGCGTTGATCATGGCGTCTATCATTGAGAAAGAAACCGGTGTCGGGTCGGAACGCCCGATGGTGGCCAGTGTCTTTGTAAACCGTCTGAACCAGGGCATTCGCCTGCAGACCGACCCAACTGTGATCTATGGCATCACGGAAGGGAAGGGATCGCTGGGCCGGGGGCTGCGCCAATCAGAACTGCGTCGTCCAACCCCATGGAATACCTATGTGATTGACGCGCTGCCGCCGACACCGATTGCCAATCCTGGTAAGGCTGCGATTGATGCCGCGCTGAACCCGGACGACACGGATTACATATTCTTTGTGGCGGATGGCACCGGCGGGCACGCTTTTGCGCGGACCTTGCAGGAACATAACGCCAATGTCGCGAAGTGGCGCGAGATCGAAGCGCAACGCGCGGAAGAAGCGGCCGCGGCTGGGAACTGATTTATCAGTTTTCCTGAGATGAACAACTTAAAGGCTGCAGATTGCACAAGCGATCTGCGGTCTTTTTCATTTATTACAGTTGATTAGCGGGTGATATTGCATAACGAAGCGGTTTTGCATCACGTTTGATATGGCCCGGAAGGGTTGTATTTTTAGATGTTTGGAAGGTTAGTAAAATGATAGATGCATTACAGGTTCAATATAGTCTGCGGGTGTTTGATACAGAAGATTGGCGCGGTGATGAACCTCGCCTAGAGTTTGTTTTTGTGACAGGACACCAGCGCCGGACGCAGGTTTATGTGCAGGATGGCGGACAGTTGGCGAATAACTATGCTGGTGGTATCTGGGCGCGGGGATCATCAACGATTGAGGAACTTGAAGCCGTTACGCCCATTGTACCTTATTCTGGTTCGCCGTTTTTTGGGTTTGGTGTCCGGGCTATGGAAAATGATGCCACAAGCCCAGCAGATCGCCGACAGGCCCGTCGGACAATGATGAATGATGTGGAAGCCTCGCTTGATCCAATTTTTAGGTCGGGGGGCACGCCTGGAACTTCAAATCTCTGGCTTGCAATGAATGGGGCCCGACTTCCTCAATCCGGAGATGAAGATGATAAAATCGGCGTTTCAGCACGGGTTTATCCCGATTTATACAGTCGGTTTCGGGGCAACAGTGACGGTACAACCCTAGTTACAGATGAATTTCGGTTTCGCGGAGATGGTGCACACTGGCTGATGAACTGGAGATTGGTTCAGTTTCGTTTATAAGGATTAGCCTATGAAATAAGGGTGAGGTGTTGTTTGTTAACGAGCCCTTACTCTCAGCGCACTCAGCCTATGCGTGTATTTCGCTTGACTTATCGAACGGTCCTATGTATAACTTGTGACAAGCTGGAAGAAGTGGGTAAGCGGCACGGGGGAAACCTTGGCGCCGCTTTTCTGTTTCTGCTCGTGCGGTCAGCATGAGAGGCGGGTTTACAATAATATGGTACTTATCACACCCGATACAGATCATCTGTCAGCGGAAGCACTTCTGACGTCGGCGGAAGAATTTTTCGTGGCTGCAGAGAAGGTTCTGCAGGACAGGATGAACCAGTTGGAAGCGGGCGGGGGGCCTGTGGACAGCGAAGTGAAGAAAGACCTGGGCGTCTATATGAAGGCGCTTGGGTATTTCATCCATGAAAGGCAAGAAATTGAAAAGCGCAGAGCAAAACTTGACGGTGTCGCCAGAGGTGGACCCGGTACTGTGCTCGATCTCGGTGACGCAAGAACTGAGATCGGGCGCAGACTGGCTTGCCTGCGCGACGCCTCACGAACAGGAGACATTCCTGAATGACCTATCTAAGGAAGCGCTTTTGGCGCTTCCTTTTTTGTTTGAGTTCTGGGCGTTGCCGCATCAATTGCCGCCTGAGACATGTGAAGATGGGCGCGATTGGCGCACCTGGCTGTGTCTTGGCGGACGTGGCGCGGGCAAGACCCGGGCGGGGGCTGAATGGGTGCGATCCGAGGTTGAAGGGGCAAAACCCCTTGATGCGGGGCGCTCCAGTCGTGTGGCGCTGGTCGGAGAGACTTTTGACCAGGTGCGTGATGTTATGATTTTCGGTGACAGTGGGATCATGGCCTGTTCGCCGCCGGATCGGATGCCGGAATGGCATGCGGGAAAGCGGCAGTTGATTTGGCCCAATGGCGCGATGGCCCAGGCGTTTTCAGCCCATGAGCCAGAGAACCTACGCGGGCCACAGTTTGATGCGGCCTGGGTGGATGAGCTGGCGAAATGGAAGAAGTCGCAGGAAAGCTGGGATATGTTGCAGTTTGGTTTGCGTCTGGGGGATATGCCGCGGCAATGCGTGACAACAACGCCGCGCAATGTGCCTGTGTTAAAGGCGATTATGGCGAACCCAACGACGGTGGCAACCCATGCCCCAACAGAGGCGAATAGGGCGTATTTGGCGGATAGTTTCCTAGAGGAAATCCGCACGCGGTATGCGGGAACGCGGCTTGGGCGTCAGGAATTGGATGGCGTGTTGTTGCAGGATACGGAGGGCGCATTGTGGCGTCAGGAGATGATCGAGGCGGTGCGCGATGATGTTGTGCCGGAATTTGATCGGATTGTTGTGGCCGTGGATCCGCCGGTGACAGGGCATGCGGGATCGGATGAATGTGGGATTGTTGTCGCTGGGGTCGTGTGTAAAGGCGCACCGCAGGACTGGCGGGCCTGGGTTTTGAAAGATGCGAGTGTTGCGGCGAGCTCGCCCACGCAATGGGCCCAAGCCGCGATTGATGCGATGCAGGAATTTGACGCGGATCGTCTGGTGGCTGAGGTCAATCAGGGCGGCGATATGGTGGAAACGATTATTCGCCAGATTGATCCTTTGGTGCCCTATAGCGGTGTGCGGGCCAGTCGAGGCAAGGTGGTGCGTGCGGAACCTGTGGCGGCCTTGTATGAGCAGGGGCGCGTGCGGCATGTGCGGGGATTGGGGGCACTGGAAGACCAGATGTGCCTGATGAGCGCCCATGGGTATGCGGGCAATGGCAGCCCCGATCGAGTGGATGCCCTTGTCTGGGCCTTGCAGGATCTGATGATTGATCCCGCATCGACATATAAACAGCCTCAGGTGCGCGGGTTATAGCGTCGAAATTTGAGTATTTTTAGCAAGATGAATGGGGCGGTTTTTTGGACCGACCTTGAAAGGCATGTCCGGGCGTAATGGCTTTGGTGGCCAGTAAAGCACATGAGGAGAGAGCTCTATGGTATTTGATTTCTTCAGAAAATCAGCACGGCCGGAAACGGAGATAAAGGCCTCGGCTGCGGGACCGGTGATTGCGATGCAAGGCGGCATGTCTGGCCGTGTGGCCTGGAGCCCGCGTGACGTGGTGAGTCTGACAAAGGCCGGTTTCACAGGCAACCCCGTGGGCTTTCGCAGCGTGAAACTGATTGCGGAAGCGGCGGCAGCTTTGCCCCTGGTTTTGCAGGATGCGGAGCGGCGTTTTGAGCAGCATCCGGTTCTGGATCTGGTGCGCAGGCCAAATGCGGGCCAGGGCCGTGCGGAGTTGTTTGAGGCATTGTATGGGCAGATGCTTTTGTCCGGGAATGGCTATATTGAGGTTGTACCCGATGGTGATGGCAAGGCGGCCGAGATGCATGTATTGCGATCTGATCGCATGAATGTGGTGCCGGGTGCGGATGGCTGGCCGGTTGCTTATGAATATGCGGTGGGCGGGCGTCGGCACCGGTTTGATATGACCGGTGAAATTCAGCCGATTTGCCATATCAAGACTTTCCATCCGCAGGATGATCATTATGGCCTGTCCCCGATGCGGGCGGCGGCCAGTGCGATTGATGTGCATAATGCCGCGAGCCGTTGGTCCAAGGGGCTGTTGGACAATGCGGCAAGGCCGTCCGGGGCGTTTGTCTATCATGGCGGTGAGGGGCAGGCGCAGTTGAGCCAGGACCAATATGAGCGGCTGCAATCGGATATGGCCAGCTATCATCAGGGGGCGGCGAATGCCGGGCGTCCGATGTTGCTTGAGGGTGGTTTGGATTGGAAACCAATGGGATTTAGCCCGTCTGACATGGAGTTCCAAAAAACCAAGGAAGCGGCGGCGCGGGAAATTTCCGTGGCCTTTGGGGTGCCGCCGATGCTGTTGGGCATTCCGGGGGACGCGACCTATGCGAATTACCAGGAAGCGAACCGGGCGTTTTACCGTCTGACTGTGCTGCCCTTGGCGACAAAAGTGACAGCGGCTGTGTCTGACTGGTTGTCGCGCATTGCCGGTGAGCAGGTGGAGTTGAAGCCGGATCTGGATCAGGTGCCTGCATTGTCGGGGGAACGGGAAAATCAGTGGCGACGGATTTCTACTGCGTCTTTCCTGAGTGATGCGGAAAAACGCAGTCTGTTGGGCTTGCCAAAACTGGCGGATGACGATGGCTGATACACCTGAAAAACATACGGGATCGCGGTTTCTATACGACAGTTTCGATGCCGCGCGTGCACGGATTGATGCAAATGAGCGTGTCAATCAGATGCAGTTTGAAACGCTAAGTCAGAGGCTTGAGCGGATTGAGATGATGATTGAACGGTTGGAGAAGCGGCTTTGGCTGACGGTGTATGGCGTGGTTGGGGTGATCCTGGCGCAGGGCGTGACGTCGATCATTGATGCGGCGCCGAAATAGGGTGCGGCGAAAGGATAAGAACATGACAATTGAAATCAAATCCGGGCTGGAAGTGAAATTCTGCCGGATGGAAAACGGTGTGACGCTTGTCGATGGGGTAACCGTTGAGGGCTATGCGTCTTACTTTGGGATCGCGGATCAGGGCGGGGATGTGGTGGAAGCGGGGGCCTATGCGGCGTCGCTGAAGGCCCTGGCGAAAAAGGGGCGCAGCGTGAAAATGCTGTGGCAGCATGATCCGGCCCAACCCATTGGGGTTTGGGAT
>NZ_JBMYXF010000084.1:0-7250 GCF_049608145.1 Halocynthiibacter sp. | reverse complement strand
CCGTATTTTTCGACGTAGCTGTTAGAGCTTCTCAGTGCTGAGGCATTCTCCGATTTCCAAAGCTTAGACTTAGCAGTTGAAACAGCCGCTCTAACGCCTTCTTCTGCCGCACGTGATAAATTCACCTTTAGTTCCCGTGCTTCGATCAGCAGTTCGCTGTCTAAAGATAAATTGGTCGGTTTCCGAGAATGTGCGTTCATAAGTTGCCCCTTTTCAAGAGCACGATAACCTAGTCTATACATGCGCGTCAAATATGCGCATGCCTTATACGCAGAATCAATCTTATGTAAATTGACCGGCTGTAACTTGGTAGGTGATGGCTATTCGCTACTACCAACAAGAGCCGAAAACATTTTAACCTTCTCCCGACAGTAACGTTTGGTAAGGCAGCAGTGCACTTCCAAGCGATCTCGCGTGGATGCCAACCTCGCAGGGTATGACTTCAACTTTGCGAATGCCGCGTTGATCGTATGCGTCTAGCGCGGCGTTTACTGCGGCGACCAGACGTTGCCGAAGCTGTGGGGAGAGGCTTGTATCCAGGACAATCCCCTCAGGATCAACAAACACTTGTCCGCCCATTGCAGCGAACGCAATCGCGTCGGCTGCCTTGGTTTGCCATTCCACATACAGGTCTTCGGCTGCAGAATTTAGCTGTCCTGAATACAGGCTCTCAACATCGAAACCAGCGTCGGCCATTGCATTTTCCAAAATATGGATCGATGCATAGTCAAGCAATTGGCTAGTTTTTCGTTCGCCGGACAAGTGCGTCGGTAGCGAACCAATCGCACCGGCATTGCCTGCAAGGCCTTCAAAAACCTGATCTCCGAAGGCAAGCCCACCCCCGATAAATGTACCAACGTAAAAATATACAAACGAGCTTAAGTTTCGGCCGGCACCCAGTCGAAGGGATGCAAGGCAAGCGGCATTCGCATCATTCATTTCTGCGACCGGGACGTTCAAGGCATTTTCCAAGTCTTCACGAAGGGTTGCATGTTCCCAATCAGACATTGCCCCTTGCGGCGCACCTGTGGTTGCTTCCCAGCTCCACAATGCATCAGGAATTGCGAGGCCCACGCCTTGCAAAGATATTGACTGCGCTGAAGGCAGTTCAGAAATCAGCGTTTTTGCAAGGGCGATCAGATCATCCCGTAACGTATTATATACCGGATAGTCATAGCGAAGCGATCGGTGCTCGATAATGGAATAGTCCAGCGCCATTGTCGTAACTTCTGCCGACCGTCGTCCCACTTTGATACCCACCGACACCGCCCCTAAAGGATTGAGCCGATACGGGGTGGAGGGTTGACCCACTTTACCCCGAACAGACTTTCCCGCCTTCAGCATGCCCTCTTCAACAAGCCGATTGACGATCACCGTAGCCGATTGGGCTGACAACTTTGATCTACGGGCGATTTCTGCCTTGCTCAGTTCAGTGTTTCGCCGAACCAAGTCTAGGATAAGCCTTTCATTGAAAGGACGGACCTGAGCGTCATTTTCTGTGGACTGAAAACGAAGGTTCATTCTGCCAATCCTAGATGTAGCTTGCGCCTTCGTGAACGCCTTGATCAACGCCAGTGATCATTGCAACCACGTCGTTACCAGACGCCGTCTTCGCATCAAGCACTCCCGCAATCCGACCACGACGGAACACAACGATCCGATCCACAAGGTTGAAGACTTGACGCAGGTTGTGGGACACGATGATCACGGGCACGCCACGTTCCTTAAGGCCACGAATGATGTTTTCAACGCGGGTGGTTTCCTGAATACCAAGGGCAGCCGTTGGTTCATCCATAACGATCAGTTTCGATCCCCAACCAGCAGCACGGCTGATGGCCACACATTGCCGTTGCCCGCCGGACATGCCTGCGACCGGCTGTCGAACGTCTGGGATTTTAACCCCGGTTTCTTCCAACAATTCGGCAGATCGCTTGGCCATAGCCTTTTTGTTCAACCAAGACAGCGGGCCAAATTCAAACATCACTTCTTCACGACCAAGGAAGATATTCGCGGGCACATCCAAATGGTCCGCAAGGGCAAGATTTTGATAAACTGTCTCAATGCCATGATCCCGGGCTTCTTGCGGGGATCGGAAATTGACGGATTTTCCATCGACGAACACATCCCCAGATGTGCGTTGTTCGACACCGGTGATGTTGCGCACAAAGGTTGACTTGCCAGCACCATTGTCCCCAACGATAGCGATATGTTCGTCTTCGAACATTGTGAAATCTGCATCGTTCAAAGCTTGGACGCCACCGTAGTGCTTTGTTAAGCCTTTGGTTTCCAGAATGATTTTACGATCTTTCATGGCAATCCCCCACTGCATTGGCTGAATGTGTTTGGTCATCCATACGGTCTGTTGCGGGCAAGTCAATAAATAAATCACGTTGATTTAGTTATTGACAGCGCACTGGAATCATCGTTTCTTGCGCACATCAACACCGCCCCACTTGAAACTGGGCGCATGGTATCTGGGAGGAACCACCAATGAAAATGAAGTCAATTTTTGCCGGTGCGGCTATCGCAACGCTTATCGCGGCATCGTCCGCATCTGCACAGGATGTGATCGGTTATATCACCAAATCTGCCACAAACGCAGGTTGGATGATGATCAACCAAGGCGCACAAGACGCAGCCAACGAAGAAGGCGTTACACTGGTTTCCGTCGGTCCAGCTTTCCAGGGCGACCTGTCCAGCCAATTGGAAGTTTTTGAGAACTTGGTTGCACAAGGTGCAAAAGCCATCGGCGTAGCGCCTGTGGACAGCGCAGGTATTGCACCAGCCGTAAACGACGCAATGGATGCAGGTATTCCTGTCATCGCTATCGATACCGGCGTTTCCGGTGCTGACGTTACTTCTTTTGTTGCGACCGACAACGAAGCCGTTGCAAAGGTACAAGGTTCTGTTGCCGCGACGCTGGTCGCTGATGGCGATGCAATCATCTATGTTACAGGCAACCAAGCACAGTCCACGGGCCAAGAACGCCGTGACGGTTTCATGGCTGGCTTCATGGCAGCACGCCCGAACAGTGAAGTTATCGTTGTTCCGACAGAATGGAATTCTCAGCAAGCTCAAGAAGGTGTCGAAGCAATCCTGAACAGCCGCGACGACGTCAAAATGGTCGCTAACGCTTGGGATGGCGGCACAATGGGTGCAAAAGCTGCTTTGGAAAACTTGGGCTACAGTGCAGGTGATGTGAAACTGGTGGGCTTTGACGGCGCGTCTGACGCGATTGTTGCAATGGACGCTGGTTGGGTTCACGCGAACACGGCACAGATGCTGTACCAGATGGGTTACCAAGGCATCAAAGCCGCTGCAGCCGCTGCACGTGGCGAAGATGTTGCGGGTCGCATCGACACAGGGTTCTTCCTGGTGACACCAGAAACATCCGCAGTCTACAAAGACATGGTTGGCATTCAATAAGCTAACGCTTTTAGGGCGGGTTACATCGTGTAGCCCGCCCTTTTTGTATCCAAATTTCAGCAAGGCAGGACCCAGACATGGCTGATACGAGCACGCCACTTCCGAAGTCAAAAATAGCGCTTCAAGATCAATTTATCATGTGGATGGTCCGGTTTTTTCGTGCCGAATGGTCCGGGGCTTTGTTGGCAATTGTTGTGCTTGGGATTGCGATTGAAGTCGCAACTCCCGACACCTTATTCTTCCGCCCTTCAAATCTGATGACGATCCTGAACAACTCAGCCGCGATTGGGATTGTTGCTGCGGGCATGACATTGGTCATCTTGACGGCTGGTATCGATCTGAGCGTTGGATCGGTTATGGGCATGACGGCGGCGCTTACGGGGTATGTTGCCAGCTTCTGGGGGTTTCCGCCTTACCTCGCGATCATGACGGGCCTGGCAATTGGCATGGCTGTCGGCGCGTTTAACGGCACACTTGTTGCGTATTTTGGGATGCCTGCCTTTATTGTCACCCTCGCAGGTTTGTCGATCTGGCGTGGATCAGGCCATTTGACAACAAGCGCACAAGCGACCCCGAAGCTGCCGGACGCCTTCGACACATTCGGGCGGTACAATCCATTTTCTGCGCTACGTGACGCGTACAAAGATGGTGAACTGACGGGCTTTGCACAAACCTTGGGGGCCTTTGTTGATGACAACTGGCTCAACTTTTTCCGTACTTTTCAAATGTCGATGCTTATCTTCGTTGGGTTTTTCATCATCCTTGCGATCCTCATCGCAAACACACGCTATGGTCGCTATGTATATGCCATTGGCTCAAACGAACCTGGTGCACGGCAAGCCGGTATCAATACTAAACTGTATACGCTGATCACCTACATGATCTGTTCCTTCTGTGCTGCTTTGGGGGCGTTGTTGTTCCTTGGCCGCGCACCCTATGCCAAGTCCGACTATGGCCAGATGTGGGAACTTGACGCGATTGCCGCTGTCGTTATTGGAGGGACTTCACTGTTTGGCGGTCGTGGTTCGCTTTGGGGCACGTTTATGGGCGTGATCCTTTTGAAGCTGATCAATAACGGTCTTACTCTGGCCCAGCTAAATACATTTTGGCAGATGGTTGTGACAGGTGGGATCATCCTAGTCGCAGTGGGTATCGACATTGTTCGCCAATCCAAAGACCCCCGGGCGGTGCGCAAACTGTTGGCGGGTGTCGGCGCGTTCATGGCGTTCTTGTCCCTCATGACGCCCGCTTCGATATGGTTAGGCGCAAAAATTGGTATCATTGAACACAATGCGTCTGTCGCGTTGCGTGAGGCAGGAACCTCTTTGGCACCGGGTCAGAACGCGCGTCTGTTATCACCTGCTGATCTTGACGCTTATCAGGCGGCAGCGTCCAGCACGGCGTTTGGGTCTCTCTTGCTGGCCATCCTAACGATAGTCGCTGCTGTGATGATTTTCCGAACCACAAAGATTGCAACGCTGATCCTGGCGGCGGGCTTTGTTCTGATGATTGTTCCTGTTGTCGCAATGGGTTATCAAATCACAGCACCGTTCCTCGTTTTGGGCGCGGTCGCGATTGCAGCTTCAGCATTTGTGGGAATGATCTTTGACCGTGCCAGAACACTCCAACCAACAGGATAAAAATCCGCCGCTATTTGCCATTGGGGGTGAAAACCTGATCGATCATGTAACGAATGACGGTCAGGTCACTGCCAAGGTTGGTGGATCACCTTTTAACGTGGCTATGGGACTTGGACGACAAGGGGCAAATGTCCGCTACATCTCGCCTATCTCCAACGATCCGTGGGGCGGAAAACTTGCTGCGGCTTTGGTCGATGCGGGCGTGGACCTTACCGGCGGGCGCGTGAACCTGCCGACAACAATGGCGCGTGTCGAAATAACAAGCGGAATCCCCAGTTATCGGTTCGAGAGGGAAGGCACAGCGGAACGCGATATCACTTTTGAAGGTCTGGTTGATCAACTGACCGATGCATCTGCGCTCCACACTGGATCACTTACCTTAACGAAGGGTGATGACGCGGGCATCTGGGAACGCGCCCTCGCCCATGCCTTTGACGCCGGAATGTTCGTATCCCTTGATCCCAACGTTCGGATGTCTGTGATCGAAGATGTTCAAGTCTATCGCAAGCGTATCTTTCGCATCGTCCAGAAAATATCCATGATCAAACTGAGCGATGAGGATTTGGCTGACCTGTACCCAGATCAGAGCCAGGATGATGCACTTCATGAACTGACACAGCACTCCTCTGCAGCCCTGATCGTTCTAACAAAAGGACGAGAAGGCGCTCTTGCCATAACGAGGCACCATCGCGTTCAGATCAAAGCGGCACCCGTCCAAAACCTGGTCGATGCAGTCGGTGCGGGCGATACCTTTGCAGCGACTCTCTTGATGTCACTTTCGGATATGGGTTGCCTATCCGCCGAACGGATAAATGCGTTGACCGAAGATCAGGTTATATCGCTGCTTAATCAGGCAAGTATCGCCGCCGCAATCAACTGTGGGCGGGAGGGTTGTGATCCACCCACACGTTCGGAACTTTTGGAAGCGGTACGATAGACATGCCCCTCGATCTTTACCTTGATACTGCCGATGTTGCCGAATGGGATGCTCTTATGCCCGTTGGTATGTTTAAGGGGATAACGACCAACCCGCTGTTGGCACACCGTGCGAACCTATCCTATCCGCAGATCAATTGGGCGGACATGGCTCAGCGTGCAGCTGACTTGGGTGCCCTGGAACTCCATGCCCAAGTCTTTGGTTCGCCCGACACCTATCGCCCTTGGGCTGAGGCATTTATGTCAGCCGGGCAGAAAGCAAATATCAGAACTGTCGTAAAAGTGCCCTTGGTTGAGCCTGCGATCCGTCAGGTCCCAAAATTGAAGTCAGATGGATACCCAGTCTTGATGACCGCCTGCTATGACGCAAAACAGATGTTTGTCGCAACGGGGTTGGGCGCAGATTACATCGCCCCATACTTTGGCCGAATGTTAGAGGCGGACCTGCCTGCATATGACATGATCCGACAAATGCTTGCCATTGGTGCAGGTTCTGGCACCCGCGTTTTGGTGGCGTCACTACGGTCGACAGAACAGATGAATAAGCTGGCGGAAATTGGCTGTGATTGCTTCACGATTGCCCCCGATATCGCGCGGGCGCTTTTAGAAGATGAAAGAGCACAGGTCGCATATCGTGACTTTGAAGCTGTGGCCAACGCACAGGGCACAAATTAGCCGTTAAAGTTGGTGTGAACCGCAAGAGTTCATCGGCCAAACCAAAGGCGAATGACAGCATCAGAAAAAAAATTCGGAAACCAAATATGGTATCTAAAAAGGTGGGTTTTGATCCCCCTGCCCCACCGGCTGATCTGGAACGATAAATCTGTCTCAAAAACCCACACCAGAACAGGTAAGGTTTTGAGACATTTTTGATCCTACCAAACACCTCAGATAATGGGGATTATTAGCAATACTTTTGACATCCCAGATAGGTTACATAATGTATTTTATGTAACCTATTATTACGCAGATCCTGATCTTACTTTCTGAACACAATTTCCATGAATGATCTTCCAATCCAAAATCCGAACAGTTCGAAAAACGCCTCACTTCACAATGTGGGAAACTTCGAAGACCTGACCCAAGTTTCTCAACCCAACGTTTGGCTGGCCAACTTCGCGACCAACACGCGGACGACCTACAGCCACAGCGTGAAAGACTTCATCGCCAAGATGGGGCTGCAATGTGAAGAAGATCTCTACAGGGTCACGCAAGCGCATATCATCGCGTACCGCGATCGACTAAAGG
>NZ_JBMYXF010000083.1:0-7392 GCF_049608145.1 Halocynthiibacter sp. | reverse complement strand
AGTGGTGGATCAGATCCGGAACTGGATCTCTGCGGCCCAAGGCCATCGTCAGAGCGTCGCAGTAAAGCTCAGCCTACATGTGATCTTCCATCCCCCAACCAACGATTTCCCGCGTGGCCGTGCCTTTCACGCCGGCCAGATAGAGCCAGCCTTCATCCGTATCGATATAGGTGATATCGGCCAACCAAACGGCATTGGGAGTGAGGCAGTGGAATTCCTGTTCCAACAGGTTTGGCGATGGGCTCATCTTGTGATTCCTATCCGTTGTCAGGAACTTGCGGCGCTTGTTAAGGCGTGGGGAAACCTTGTTTTCCTTCATTATTTTGGTACCCCCGCTTGTCTGACGTCAGCACCCATGGGACAGGTTTGAGGATTTGAATAAGGGAGGATTTCTAGTTCCTCTTATCGATTAGGAGATCGAGATGACGAAGAAACCTCAGACTGTCCGTCGTCATATAAAATGGGACATCAGAGCTGCTTGAGTATTGGAGGCTCTGGCTCGATTGCGTGATTGATTAATCGTCTGGCCTAACGGACGGGAAATCCTCTGCTCTTAGACCATCAATATGGATTTTGGGGATTGCGCTCAATACAGTCAGAAGTGGAACAAGGTTTCTACCTGATTGTCCCGCAAATGGGCGTTGTGGGAGCGCATCATTCTCTACTTGACCAGGGCAAGCTCCAAGGAAAACAATGTCTCGGTAACGATCTCCTTGGCGAAAATCGACGGTCGTGTTGCGCATTCCTGAGCTCCTTTGATTGGTGTGCACTCATGGTGCGACTCGAATACTAACAAGAACCGCAAATTTCCACCAATGATCCCAAGCAGTTAACACCAGAATCTAACACTTGAAGCACCATAAGCACGGCAAGAAGCGTTGCTAGGTCAGTGTGCTAACCTTGTGCTAGGTGCACGGCGCGGCGTTCATAACGTACTGTGCTAACTGATGTTTTTGAGACTGTGCTAGCAGTGTGCTAGGGTAAAACTGCGCTAATCGCATAGGGGGCAAAAACGGCAAATTATTTAAACTATTGTTTTTGTTGATTTAAGTGGTGCCCGGGGGCGGAATCGAACCACCGACACGAGGATTTTCAATCCACTGCTCTACCCCTGAGCTACCCGGGCAATCTGCTGTATCAAGCAGATAACTATTGAGGCTTAATAACCTAAAGTTTGGGAGTGTCAACACCTCAGGGGAAAGGTTTGTGCTGTTTTGTTGAGGCACCTTCTTATCATACCTAAATTGCAATTGGTAGGAGGATACAAAGCATTGCCAAGTTATTTTCGCGTGGCTGAATACAGCCTGACCCAAATCTGTCAGGTGGCCATTTCGCGAGCATATTCGGCCCAGAGGCTGAAAGGGCACTGTTGCAAATAATGTTTAGGGCTAAATACATTGTCCGTCTGCCGTCTTTCAAGCGGTCCATCCCTCAATTTCGGCACGGTGAAGATCAAAGGCATCCGACAGCATGTCAGGACCCAAGCCAGACGCACGCTCGATCAGCCGGACTTCACCCTTGTTGCCCGGCTGGATCTGGAACGTCTTAGCGTGACCCTTTTCAGCTCCCGAATAAACTCAAATCCCTCCATTGTGGCATAAACTGTTTTGCGCGACTTGAAGTCTAGCGTGGGCTTGATCAGTCGCTTCAGCTTGCTGTGATCGGCTTCAATTACGTTGTTGAGATACTTGACTTGGCGGTGTTCGGTATCCGTCGGACACTTACCCTTAACCTTGATATAGATCTCATCCACTTGCCAACTGCCGTTCCAAGATAGGCGCCGCCAATGCCAGTGCTTCCCCATTTCTGGAGGGTAATGCTGAGTGCAACGATAAATGGTGGAGTGATCGACATTCTCACCGCGATCTTCAAGCATCTCTTCCAAATCGCAATAGCTAATCCTATAGTGGCAACACCATCGAACAGCCTAAAGAACTACTTCACCGCGACAATGTCGCAATTTGGAAACAGTGTTCACTGAAATATCCCTAAGTTTGCATCAACATCCCGCAAGACATATTATTTGAAACAGAGCCGCAAGAAGCACCCACAGCATAAAATTTGTCCATATCTGCTGCGGAATACCATGATTAACCATCCCAACCAGTCCCCCTCTCGGACATGTAAACATGCCCTCCGGGCAAAGGGTGCGCAGATATCACCTACATTCCGGTGCGCCGTGGCTTTTTAAATCTGGCCGCCATGATGGATTGGGCGACCAGAAAGGTGCTGAGCTGGCGGTTGTCGAACAGCATGGATGCAGATTTTGCGTGGAAGCCTTGAAGGAGGCTTTGGCAAAATACGGCAAGCCGGGAACCTTCAACACAGATCAGGGCAGCCGGTTCACCAGCTGTGCGTGGATTGACGTGCTGGCCGATGCGAAGGTCAAGATCAGTATGGGTGGAAAAGGCGCATGGCGTGACAATCGAATGATCGAACGGCTTCGGTGATCGCTAGAATACGAGTGAGTCTATCCGCAAGTCAGTGATATCGGATCGCAAGCTCGGGTTGGAATTGGAAAATGGATGTCCTATTACAACTCTGAGCGCTCCCACTCCACCCACGGGACATTGCCCCCAGATGAGGCTCATGAAAGAAAGCTGAATCAATGAAATTGGCAGCTTAAATGAAACGTTGATTCATCTAAAATTGGCTGCAAATTGGTCTAAGTTCTAGGACCACCTCTAACCAACCAGACTCACTCATAGCCCGAGGTAAATTGATCTCAGCCGAAGCAAAGAACCTTATGAGCTATTGTACAGCCAGCCATACCACATTTTATCATCGATATCACGTCGTTTGGGCCACGAAATACCGTTGCAAGGTTTTACAAGGGGCGATGAGGGAGCGGTTGCGCGATGTCATTCGCCAAACCTGTGCGGAACTTGATGTGCAAATTATCAAAGGAGTTTTGGCCCGCGATCACGTTCATATGTTCATAAACGTGCCGCCGAAACTGGCGCTCTCGACGGCGATGCAAAGGGTCAAAGGGCGTTCCTCGCGGCGGGTCCAGCTGGAATTCCCAGATCTGCGGAAAAGATACTGGGGGCAGCGGTTTTGGGCACGTGGCTATTTTTCGACAACCTCAGGAAACGTCGCTGACGATATCATACTTCAGTATCTGGAATTACATTCCAAACGCGATGCTACCGGCATTAACCAGTAGTCGTTTACTCCTTCGAGAAGGCATTTCTCCATTTTCCACGGCTTGTAACCGGCACATAATTTCCTGATGCAAAAGAGTTATGTCGCGAGATTAGTGCTTTCTGGTGTGATAAGTCTTTGCGTTAAGAAAAAATCACTTTAACTCCGTAAAAGTACAAAAAGCGACTTGCACACAATGGAGAATTTCCTTAAGTCAGCATTTGCGCCCCTATAGCTCAGCTGGTAGAGCAACTGATTTGTAATCAGTAGGTCCGCGGTTCGAGTCCGTGTGGGGGCACCACTATATTCACGCAATAGATTGATTTATAATGGAAATCTAGGGATTGCAAAAACTCCTATCCCCCTAAATATCCCCCTTAGGCCAGTTGCTACCCGCTTCACTCAGACGGTTGTGCTTTCCGAAATCATGGAAAGCACACGAATCGTAGCGGCGGTCAATGCAATACAAACCGCCACGCTCATATTCATCAAACCAGCCATCAATCAATATCCAGCTTTGGCAGACCTTCGACAATATCCAAGGTGCGCAAGCTTACTGTGATCACCCGTTGGAATAGCTCCATTGGGTATTTTGCATCACCTACGGTTTCATTGGCGTAGTCGTTGGCGTCATTCACAATGCCGCTGGCCTTATCGGTTTTCACGCATTGGCGTTCCATCACCCAATCAAGCGCGGGTTTGCCGTTCACAACGTAACCATAGGCGCGTTCCGGGATATTGGTCATGGTGATACGCGGGTTATAGATCACCGTGGTTTTGTCTTTATTTTTGCCTTTACCGCCAAATTTCATTTTCTCGACACGGTAGAAGGCTTTGGCATTGCTTTGCGCATCGGGGATCAGGTCATGACTGCCCTCAGAGAACGTCACCATATAGGGTTCAACGCTTTCATAGTTCACATGCAGATCGCCCAGCGCCCTGCCCGCTTTTGAGAAGGCCCAGAAATCAGCGGCGGTTTTGACCGGTGGAATGCGGGGCAGTGCTTTCATCAGGTTGTTTTTGAACCGTTCCCGGTATTCGGGCGAATGCAGAAGGCCATAGATGTAATAGAACAGATCTTCTTTGCTGATCTCTTCCCCCGGATAAGCCGCTTTGAAATGCGCAAGCCCGGCATCCGAGATGCCATCTTTGCGGGTGAGGCCCGTTTCGCCCGTATCAAACAACCCGCCATCGGACGAGGATTCTTCGTAGAGATTGATGGGGAAACACTGAGTATCACCATTAAAATGTAGATCAGGAACCTGATTAGACATCAAAGCAATCTGCCCGTTCCCTTGCCAGCCGGGGTCTACCGATAACGATAGATTTGGCGTTAGGTTGGTGGGGAAAATCAATGGCAACTGCGAAACGCGTTGCACAAAGACAGAGTCAAAATACAGCCATTGCTTGTGAAATGGGCGGTAAACGCTCATTTTCGCAAAGCTCTCACTGAAAATGCCTAGAACACCTCGCTCTGCTTTGGGGAGTGTTCCACTATGCCACTTAATCTTATGAGTATCCCTAGTAACAAATTTAGCAATTGGAACGACTTTATCTGACTCATTGAACTTGGTCGATTCTTGATTGTAAACACCAACCATTCTCTGCATTGTATCGTATAAGTTCTTTTTAGAAGAATTATACAGCCATGCATCGCTATTTGTTTTTGCTCCATTGGAGTAATTGACAAAAACTGTCTTAGCCAATTTATCCTTCTTATCCCCAAGCGGTAAAAACTTTTCAAAGCTTTTATCCACCTGATCCAACCAATCGTTATTTTCATCTGGTGTGATGGCTTTCCAACCGTCTTTGGCCGTGATGCCATCAATGGATTTGAAGCCTCGCACGATGCCCAGCTTATCTTGCTGGTTCAGATAGTCGCCAATGTCATGGAAATAGATTTGACCTTGGGTTGCAGCATCCGGGTTGCGCACCAGAACAGTGATGGCAATCGGGGTTCGCGTCCCTTCCCCAAAGACATTGCCCTTTTCTTTGCGCCGCTGTTCACCCGATGTTCGCGCATTGCCCCGTAAGTGAAACACATAAAGGTTGGAAAACTCATCCACCAAACATTTGCGCAGACCATCGGTGGCATTGCCATCCACCCAGCCAGCGTTTGATACATAGGCAACAACACCACGGTCATTGCCTGTTTCGGTGATCCGATCCGTGGCCCAGCGAATGGCGCGGATATAGCTATCATACAGCGCGTTTTTATTGGTCGCTGTGGAATGCGCTGCATAGGTATCGCGGATTTTGGTATCTAGGTTTGGATAAGCAACATTTGCCGCATTGTCATTCGCGCTGCTTTGCCCTGCTGAATACGGCGGGTTGCCGATGATAACGCGAATGTCGCGCTCTTTCTGTGCCGTGCGACGTTCTGAGTTATCCGGCAAAAGATCGGCAATCATATCCTTGTCTTGTTCATACAATTGGAACGTATCCGTCAACACGATGCCATCAAAGGGCGCATAGGGCACAGGGGCGTCATTGCCTGCCTTTGTCGCACTCTCTTGCGCCATATCGTGGTACACGGCCTCGATATTGATTGCGGCGATGTAATAGGCCAGCAAGACGATCTCGTTCGCGTGGATCTCGTGTTTATACTTATGTTCCAACTCATCTGGCGCGATCAGGCCGGATTGCAACAGGCGGGTGATAAAGGTGCCCGTGCCGGTGAAGGGGTCAAGGATATGCACGCCCTTGCTGCCCAGTGTTTGATTGAACTCAGATTTCAGCACGTCATTCACGGAATGAATGATAAAATCCACCACTTCAACCGGGGTGTAGACGATGCCCAGCTTTTGGGTCATGGCCGGGAAAGCGGTGCGGAAAAACTTGTCATACAGTTCCACCACCAGCGTTTGTCGCCCTTGTGCGGTCTTGATTCCTTCAGCACGGCGTTTCACACTGGCATAGAATTTCTCAAGGCTTTCCGCCTCTTTACCGATGTTATGGTGATGCAAGCGATCCAGCACGATTTCCATTGCACGGGAAACGGGGTTGTTTTTGGTGAACTCATTGTCTTTGAACAGCGTATCAAACACCGGTTTTGTGATGAGGTGCTGGGCCAGCATTTCTATTGCATCGGATTCAGAGATTTCCGGGTTCAGGTCATCGCGGATTTCATCAAGGAAGGCTGTGAAAGCATCACGTTCCGCGCCATCCTTGGCGATAATGGTTTGGATGCGCGTGATGTGGGTTTCCGCGATCTTGGCAATATCTTTCGCCCAAGTATCCCAATATTCACGGGTGCCGCATTTTTTAACAATCTGGGCGCGGATGGCTTGGGTCAATTCATCAAAGACAAAACCGATTTGTTCAGGTGCTGGCCCCTCAATAACCATATCACCCTCGCCAGCATCACCAGAGCCGCCGCCCACATCACTGCCTTTGGCCGCTTTGGTCTTGTTCACGTCAATGTCATCCACAACGGCTGTGGTGGCTTCCATCTCACGGGTGATGCCAACAATTTGCACTTTGTCAGATACATCTTCGCCTATACCGATTTGATTGATCATCCCGTCAAAGCGTTCGTCATGGGCACGCAAGGCATTTAGGATCTGCCAAACCACCTGATAGCGCTCATTGTCATTCAAAGCGTCTTCAGGGGCCACACCAGCGGGCACAGCGACGGGCAAGATGACATAGCCCATGTCTTTGCCTTCAGCGCGGCGCATAACGCGCCCAACCGATTGCACAACGTCGATCTGGCTTTTGCGGGGGTGCATGAAGATAATGCTATCCAATGCGGGCACATCAACGCCTTCAGACAGGCAACGCGCATTTGTCAGGATACGGCAGGTTTCATCATCGGTTTCGGCTTTGAGCCAATCTAGGCAATCCTCCCGCTGCTTTGCATTAAATGTCCCGTCAACATGCCGGGTTTCAATGCCCAGCGCTGGGCTTGCGTCTTTGTCGTCTTCACTTAACCGGTATTCATCAACAACCTCTGCAAACTCATCTGTGATCATCTTAGACACGGCGATATTTTTACAGAAGGCCAAGGCCCGATGCATCGGCTTAGGGTTTTCAGCCTCGCTCCCAATCAGGTTGTGTTTTGTCAGGGCCTTGTAACAACCGATGATTTTAGTTGCGTCGTCCAGCTTCATTTCACTTGATTCAGCCAAGCGATTTTGAACACCTGCACTGATCAAACCTTCATCCACCGCCAGAACAATAACTTTGTAATCCGTAAGCAGGTTGTTTTCGACCGCCCAAGCAAACCCCTTGTGATAGAGAACCTTG
>NZ_JBMYXF010000082.1:0-7711 GCF_049608145.1 Halocynthiibacter sp. | reverse complement strand
GGCTCGAACTCCCGACATCTTCGGTGTAAACGAAGCGCTCTACCAACTGAGCTAACGACCCGTTCCGTAGGCGTTGATTTAGCCTGGGGCGTGGGGGGGTGCAAGGGCAGAAATGATGTTTTTGTAGTTTTTTTTCGCCCGCGCGCCTGACGCGGTACCATACCACAGAAAAACCAGTTTCCGCCCTGCTTTACGCTTGCATCAGGCGGATGAAAAACTTGTGTCTGTCGCAGCATCGCCGGATTGCGCGGTGGATCGACGGATACGGCAGGTGTAAACAGTGGCGTTTTTCACGTCCTTCACCTGTTTGACCATGACTTTACCCAAGGGCTGAAGCACCATTTCCGCGTCTTCGGCTAAAGCTTCGCCCAATTCCGCCAGAACCGCATCCAGAATCGGACGGACTTCGTTTTTACGCACACCTGCACGTTCAGCGACTTTTTCCAAAAGATGCTTTTTCAGGAACCGGGTGTCTTCAGCCGGGGTCACAACTTTCACTTCAGGCGCGGCCGCAGAAACAGCCGTCGGAACGGGGGCAGCTGTAGGAACGGGGGCAGCCGGTGTTGCGGCCTGTGGTTTCACGGTTGGCTTTGCGGTCATTGTGCCTGTTTTGCGTTTTTTCGTGGTTTTTCTTGTCGAACTCATTTCAATCCCTACCTCGGTTACTATGCGCCAATGGTAGGTTTAAAAATGGCTGAAAACCAGCCCATTCCCCGGTTATCCCCCGGATGTGACAAAAAAGGGCGCGAACATTGTCCGCGCCCTTCTATTAAAGCTTGTGAAACACTCAGTGTTTGGCTGTCGCCCCTGGCACATTTTGCGCAGCCAAAGCAGCCTGGGCAGCGGCCTCGGCCACCTCATCCCATTCCACAGGTTCCGGCACGCCCACCAAGGCATGCTTTAGAACCTCTGACACATGGCTGACGGGAATGATTGTCAGGCCTTCTTTCACATTGTCAGGGATCTCAGGCAGATCTTTTGCGTTTTCCTGTGGGATCAGAACCGTTTTGATCCCACCACGCAGAGCCGCCAAAAGCTTTTCTTTCAACCCACCAATCGCCAGCACGTTGCCGCGTAGGGTGACTTCGCCCGTCATGGCCACATCCCGGTTCACTGCGATACCCGTTAGTACAGACACAATGGATGTCACCATGCCCACGCCCGCAGATGGGCCGTCTTTTGGCGTCGCCCCTTCCGGCACGTGAACGTGGATGTCCAGCTTTTCAAATTCTGGGGGCTTCACGCCGATTTCTGGGCTGATCGAACGCACGAATGAACTGGCCGCATCGATGGATTCTTTCATCACATCGCCCAGCTTACCTGTGGTCTTCATCCGGCCTTTACCAGGCAGTTTCAGCGCTTCGATCGACAAAAGATCACCGCCAACGGATGTCCAGGCCAAGCCCGTTACAACACCGACCTGATTGTCCGTTTCCGCAAGGCCATAACGATACTTACGCACGCCCAGGAAATCATCCAGATTGTCGCCATCCACAGTCACGGCATCGTCTTCTTTCTTAACGATTTTGGTAACGGCTTTACGCGCAAGTTTCGCCAGCTCGCGTTCTAGGTTCCGCACACCAGCTTCGCGGGTGTAGTAACGGATCACACCCTCAAGCGCGTCGTCGGTGATCTTGAATTCACCTTTACGCAACCCGTGGTTTTTCACCTGCTTCGCAATCAAATGCTGTTTCGCGATCTCTGTTTTTTCGTCTTCTGTATAGCCGGCCAGAGAAATGATCTCCATCCGGTCCAACAGCGGGCCCGGCATATTATAGCTGTTCGCAGTGGTCAGGAACATCACATTGGAAAGGTCGTATTCGACTTCCATATAGTGATCAACAAATGTGCCGTTCTGTTCCGGATCAAGCACTTCCAGCATGGCAGAAGCAGGGTCACCACGGAAATCCTGACCCATCTTATCGATCTCATCAAGAAGGATCAGAGGGTTAGTGGTTTTCGCCTTTTTCAACGCCTGAATGATCTTACCCGGCATGGATCCAATATAGGTTCGACGGTGGCCGCGAATTTCGCTTTCATCACGCACGCCGCCTAGGGAAATGCGGATAAATTCACGTCCGGTTGCTTTGGCCACAGATTTACCCAGGCTGGTTTTACCCACGCCAGGAGGGCCGACAAGACACAGGATTGGGCCTTTCAGTTTTTTGGAACGCTGCTGTACCGCAAGATATTCAACGATACGTTCTTTCACCTTTTCCAGACCATAATGATCTGAATCGAGCACTTTCTGCGCATTACCCAGATCTTTTTTCACGCGAGATTTCACACCCCACGGAATAGACAGGATCCAGTCCAGATAGTTGCGCACCACGGTCGCTTCTGCGGACATGGGGGACATGGATTTCAGTTTCTTAACTTCCGCATCCACCTTTTCACGGGCTTCCTTGGACAGTTTGATGTCTGCAATCTTTGCTTCCAATTCCTGAAGCTCATTTTGCCCCTCATCCCCGTCGCCCAGCTCCTTCTGAATGGCTTTCATCTGCTCATTCAAATAGTATTCACGCTGGGTGCGTTCCATCTGGGTTTTAACGCGGGTTTTGATCTTTTTCTCGACGCGCAGAACAGACAATTCGCCCTGCATCAGCCCGTAGATTTTCTCAAGGCGTTCCGCAACATTCAGGGTCTCAAGGATTTCCTGTTTCTGTTCAACTTCAATGCCCAGATGCCCGGCAACAAGATCAGAAAGCTCATCCGGTTCACGGGTTTCAGACACGGCGGTCATGGCTTCTTCAGGGATGTTCTTTTTGATACGTGCGTAACGTTCAAATTCCTGATCTACAGACCGCAACAGGGCTTCGGCAACGGCCTGATCACCAGGTTCTTCCGTCAAGGCTTCGGCGCGGACTTCGAAGAAATCTTCATTGTCTACAAATTCGCTGATTTTAACGCGTGATTTGCCTTCAACCAGCACTTTGACCGTGCCATCGGGCAGCTTCAGCAACTGCAAAACATTGGCCAGCACACCAATACGGTAAATTCCGTCTGCGGTTGGTTCGTCAACAGACGGATCCATCTGACAGGACAGCATGATCTGCTTGTCGTCCTGCATCACCTCTTCCAGCGCACGAATAGAACGTTCCCGGCCAACAAAAAGGGGCACAATCATATGAGGGAAAACAACGATATCGCGCAGGGGAAGAACGGGATAGGTCTGGTTAAGTTGCTCTTGCATTATCAATCCTTGCTTAGCAAAAGTCACAGGCCCCAATCGGCAGCCACGGACTTTTCTGTTCCGGAGATCTGAGATGGGGGTTCATTGCCCCCTTTTCAACCTTGATCCCTTAAGTCGACCGATATCATGCACCGCCAACTTCCTCTCCGCAAGAGGGCCCGACGTGTTTCGCCACGCTTTTCAGCCCTCCTCCAACAGAGTTTGCCCCGAATTAGGGCAAATTTCTGTATAATCAATTAAGTCGTGCATTCATTTGGCGCATTCACGTTATTTGCGAAACGTAATCCACCGCCGTGCAACCCCTTGCCCGCCGTTTAAAACACCTTTGGTCACCCCAACCATATGGTCCGCGCTTTGGACCGTCAGATATAGGTTAAATTCAACAGTGCCTTCCGGTTCTTGATAGGTGCCCGTGGAATGCAACTGCGGCTGCATCCGAATGCTACACCCATGCAAAATTTCCAATTCATCCATGTCTGGCACTTTGCCAAGGGCCTCGGATTCTGCACCGGGCGTATAGTTAAAACGGGGCCCATCCCAGACCGTCAGCGGGAACTGGCCCTGCACCATGGTGCTGGTGATCTCCATCGCGCCGCCGTTCCACGTAATAATGGCGTCAAACGCTTCGTTCTGAACAGGCAATACCATCGACTGCCCGCCCATGCTCAAGGATCCAGCCCCACTTTGGGTCACCCATGTCCCCTCTAACAAATGTCCGTTCTCGGCCATCCATTGGGTTGGGTCGTCATAACAGGTTTCTGAATCAGCAAGGGCCTGTCCGGCTGTCAGGGTGAAAACACAGATTGATACAAAGCTGCGGAATGAAAATGGGGGCATGATAAATCCTATTGTTGCTGTGAATGTCATAACAAAAAGCCGCATGTTAATCGATAACACGCGGCTTTCAGCTTATTCATCACAGATCTCAGGCGGATCAGCCCAATATTACAATGGCTCAATATCACCCTGCGCCCGGGTTTCATGGAAGGTTTTCTCAAACGCAGCAAAGCGCCCTTCAGAAATCGCATCGCGCATTCCCTGCATAAGATCTTGATAATATTGCAGGTTATGCCAGGTCAAAAGCATGCCAGAAATCATCTCTTGGCTGCGGAACACATGATGCAAATAGGCGCGTGAATAGTTCGAGCAGGCCGGGCAAGAACAGGCTTCGTCCAGCGGGCGTGGATCATCCGCATGGCGGGCGTTTTTGATATTCACCACACCTTGGCGCGTGAACAACTGCCCCGTGCGACCAGACCGGCTGGGCAACACACAATCCATCATATCGATGCCGCGTGCCACAGCCCCAACGATGTCATCAGGTTTGCCAACGCCCATCAGGTAGCGCGGTTTATCCACCGGCAACATGTCAGGCGCATAATCAAGGCAGTCAAACATCTTCTGCTGCCCCTCGCCCACGGCCAAGCCACCCACTGCATAGCCATCAAATTCGATATCGCGCAGGGCCTGGGCACTTTCGCCACGTAGGTCTTCTTCCAGGCCACCCTGCATAATCCCAAACAACGCATGTCCCGGACGATCGCCGAATGCGTCTCGTGATCTCTGCGCCCACCGCATCGACATGCGCATGCTTTCGGCAATCCGCTTTTTATCTGCAGGCAGTGCAGGACATTCATCAAAACACATGACAATATCAGACCCAAGCAAACGTTGGATCTCCATAGAACGTTCCGGCGTGATCTTGTGCTTTGATCCATCGATATGGCTGGAAAAGGTCACGCCTTCTTCGGTCAATTTACGAAGCCCGGCAAGACTCATCACCTGAAAACCGCCACTATCGGTCAGGATTGGTTTCTGCCAGTTCATAAACTTATGCAAACCACCAAGCCGATCGATGCGTTCCGCCGTGGGGCGCAGCATCAAATGATAAGTATTGCCGAGCAGGATATCCGCCCCGGTTGCGGCAACGCTCTCTGGCAGCATTGCTTTCACGGTTGCGGCGGTTCCCACCGGCATGAAGGCCGGCGTACGGATCTCACCGCGTGGGGTTGATATCACACCGGTCCGGGCTTTTCCGTCGGTGGCGTTTAAAGAATAGCTGAATTTAGTCATAACGACCGAAATGTATCACTTTTCCTGAAATGCCAAGGGAAAATTTGTCAGCGTCAGTTCTGACAGCCTGGCGGTGTATCTTAGTCTATAGTATGCAGGGTCTGTTGATCGGCCCTATCAGCGACCTCCTCCTGTTCATGAATAAAGTTCAGAACAGATGAAACCCAAATGTTCTTAAACTTATCAGCACAATAGCTGACCAGATCCTGCAATTGTGCAGTAAATCGCTTCACTCGTTTGCCTTCTGCTCGGACCATACTCAGGCCAGCAAGTCACACGAACCGGACATTCTGTCCAAAAACAGTTTTCGTTAAAACTATTGCACTCGTTACTGGCATAATAATACCGACTGAACCCCGCGAACCACAATAACGCAAATAAGACGGCCTGTCTCAACTCAGAGTCACATTGTTAGATTTTTGCTTCAAAATCAATTATTTGTGAAATTACACACCCATATATTCTGAAATTTAAAATTTACATTTATTTAGTATCCTGATATGAAGAATTCGAAAATTCTCTAAAAACTGTACCCTAGTAAAAATGAAAATCGCACATGTTTTCGCCGCCAATCTCAGGCACCTGACCAACCGGGTCGGCAATATTTCCGAAGTCGCCAGACTGTTGGATATCAATCGCGCCCAATATAACCGCTATCTAAGTTCGGAATCTTATCCGAAGCCTGTTATATTGGATAGGATTTGTAAGTTCTTCAATGTTGATGCACGCATTTTGACAGAACCGCTGCACAGCGAAGACATCCGAAACCTGCCGCAACCCACACTCAGCAACGCCTCTTCTGAAATTAACAAATACTGGGAACAGGCGGCCCATTGGTTGCCTGGCGATAAATCCGCCACCCCAGGCCCTGAAGAAATCTCAGACGGTGTTCATCTCTTCTGGCGCCGGTCCATGGCGCGACTTGATCGCTACGTCTGCAGCCCGCTGTTGATTAAAAGCCAGCGTGGGATACGTACCGTCAAAATGTACGATGTAAAGTCTACATTGCTGATGTCACATACCACCTTGCCCAAGGATCGCGAATACAGAGGCATTGCCTTGCGCCAGAACCACGGCCTTGCGATCTTGCTGTTTCCCTGCACCTCTATCACTGTGATGGCGATGATCAATCTCAGCAAAGATCACGGTATCAGCACGGAATTCATCCCCGGAAACTTAACCCTGCCCCGAGGAGAAGCCCCAACAACGCGACGCACCACCCCCTGTATCCTGCAGCGATTGCCCGAAAAACCTCAGTCACTGATCAAAGCGGCCCGCAACAGCCGGTATTTTTCAGAGGACAGCATACCTTCTGACATTCGCACGATGTTACATGACCTGGAACAACCTCTGACCACCTGACAGGGCAACTGTTATATTTTGCCACCAAGTCCTCTGGACGTTGTGGGTGGCAATCCTTATATCTTCAGTCAGGTAATGAAAGAACTCACGATGACTGCAGATACATCCGCGCCAATGGAAGGCGCCCCGCTGATCAAACCTTCATCCACAAGTCACGAAATGTATGACACTGTGGTTGAAGCCTGTCGTTCTGTGTTTGACCCAGAGATACCGGTCAACATCTATGATCTTGGCTTGATCTATACGATTGAAATCAGTGAAGAAAACCACGTTGAAGTGATCATGTCCCTGACAGCACCCGGCTGCCCTGTTGCGGGTGAAATGCCTGGCTGGATCGCCGAAGCGATTGAGCCCCTGCCCGGCATTCGTTCCGTAAATGTCGAACTTGTATGGGAGCCGCCCTGGGGCATGGAGATGATGTCAGATGAGGCGCGTCTCGAACTGGGCTTTATGTAAGGATCGACACGATGTTCGGTATTCCAGGCAAACAAGCGGTCACAATGACCCCTGCCGCGATCAAACAAATCGCCAAACTTATGGCGACCAAAGGTCACGCTGGCCTGCGCATTGGTGTGCGTAAGGGCGGCTGTGCCGGCATGGAATACACGATGGAATATGTCGATGCCGCCGATACACATGACGAGGTGGTTGAACAAGATGGCGCCTGCGTCATGATCGCCCCCATGGCCCAGATGTTTCTGATCGGAACCGAGGTCGACTATGAAGTTAGTCTGCTGGAAAGCGGATTTAAATTCAACAATCCAAATGTCTCGGATGCCTGCGGATGTGGTGAAAGCATCCGCTTCGATGGAATGGATCCTGCGGACAGCGGGCTAAAACTGCCTGGCAGCTGACGGATAGCTAACGGACACCAAGGACACCCGCCACATGGCGGGTTTTCTTTTGGGTATTGCAACCTTCGCATTCCCCTGGACTTCACCTCCCTTTGTCAAAGGCACCCTTGCGAAGGCACCGCCATATTTTCGCTCACATCTCTGTGTGCATATGTGAACATATAAAAGGCATTTCTCACGGTTCTGTGTCTTGAAGGTGATCTGGGGCATCCCCAAATCAATCTCATCG
>NZ_JBMYXF010000081.1:0-7724 GCF_049608145.1 Halocynthiibacter sp. | reverse complement strand
AAATATGTCAGATCATCCCAAAAACGCAATTGCCCCACGCTTTGAGGTGCTCTCCGTGTTACAGCCCAAGCATATAGCTTTCTTGATACCTCTTACGAGGATGTAGAAGGCCGGCTTCAGGCGAACAGCCGGAGAATTACGGCGACGTTTCAGAATGAAGATGAAACCACGTCGACAGGACGAAGAATATATGTGCGCTACAATTTTCGCCTGAAACGGAACGACCTGAGCAGCACTTTGAATGTTATTGTGAACCGACACGGGCAACAGGAACGTTCAAATGGTCAATGTGTATTGGTGACAAAAGGCTGATTGTTTCAGCTCTTTCCCGCTATTAACATATATGTGCATGAATAAGGGAGAGGGCTGCGCAGACTTCTCCCTTGACCTTGACCACCTCAAAGCGCCATTTAGAGCGCAAGATTAACGCACGAACAGGGGGCCCCAATGGCTTTTGAACTTCCCGCACTTCCTTATGCTCACGATGCACTTGCTGATGGTGGCATGTCGAAGGAAACTCTCGAATATCACCACGATCTGCATCACAACGCTTATGTGACCAATGGCAATGCCGCGATTGCCGGCACTGAGTGGGAAGGCAAGTCCCTTGAAGAGATCATCGTTGGCACCTACGACAAGTCTTCTGTCGCGCAAAACGGCATCTTCAACAACATCTCTCAGCTGTGGAACCACAACCAGTTCTGGGAAATGATGGGTCCGTCAGGCCGCAACATGCCGTCTGAACTGGAAGCCGCGTTGAAAGACAGCTTTGGTTCCGTAGAAGAGTTCAACAAAGCGTTCTGTGCTGCGGGTGCTGGTCAGTTTGGTTCCGGCTGGTGCTGGCTTGTGAAAAACGCTGACGGTTCTCTGGCTGTGACCAAGACTGAAAACGGCGTGAACCCACTGTGTTTCGGCCAGACTGCACTGCTGGGCTGTGACGTATGGGAGCATTCCTATTACATCGATTTCCGCAACGCCCGTCCGAAATACCTGACCAACTTCCTTGAGAACCTGGTCAACTGGGAAAACGTTGCATCCCGCATGTGATCTGAATGATCAGATGAATTTCACAGCCCGCGCCATATGGTTGCGGGCTGTTTTTGTCTAAGGAACTGGTATGCTGAAGCGCTTTTTTGAATATGCAATTGCACCTCAATATCAGATCAGAACCTGCACTTATGCGCTGAAAATTCCTGGCCTGCTTGCAGGGATGCGCATTGTTGCCCTTTCCGATTTTCATATTGGCCGTCCATGGATGGGGGAACACAGACTGGCCCGGATAGTGGACATGACGAATGCGCTTTCGCCGGATCTTTGTGTTTTGCCCGGAGATTTTGAAAGGGCGCATAAATTCAACACTGGTGCTGTATCGCTTTCAGCCATGGCGCAGATCTTTGCAGGGCTGCATGCGCCTTTGGGATGTTTTGCTGTGACCGGCAATCATGACTGGTGGGAAGATAAAGAAGCCCAGGCACGGGGGCGTGGCCCGCTACGGGTAGAGACCGCCCTAGAAAATGCAGGTATTCCGGTTCTCGAAAACCGGGCGGTCAGGCTAGACAATAACGTCTGGCTTGCAGGGATCGGCAGTCAGCAGGCCCTGAAGCGATCCAACGGGCGTCAGGGTGTGCATGATGTTCCGGCGGCCTTGGCAGATGTGCCGAAAGGAGAGCCTGTCATTCTGCTGGCTCATGAACCTGAAATTTTCCCGTCCCTGTCTGATCAGGTTGCCCTGACCATCTCTGGTCATACCCATGCTGGGCAGATCCGCCTTTTCAACCGCGCCCCTGTGCTGCCCTATGGATCGGACCGGCGCTATGTGTATGGTCACTATGAATTGGGTGCAAAGCAGCTTGTGATTTCTGCCGGGTTGGGCTGTTCCGGCCTGCCTCTGCGTCTTGGTGTCATCCCGGAAATTACGGTTATCGATGTGCAGCCCCAATGATTGTTCTGCTAAATACAGATTACCAATGTAAAGGCGGCCTGTGCGTCTGTGCAGAAGAAAATTCAATTCAAGTACTTGACTAAAACAATCAGGTACAAATATCTACCTCTGACGCGAACAGTTCCACAGAGGTTTCACCATGGCATCATCCAATCACCGCATCCTCACCGTGCAGCATGTCACGCAAGTGACACCAAACATGCGGCGCATTACCTTTGGCGGGGCAGGGCTTGCTGATTTCCCGGAGGGGCATGAAGGTGGCTACATCAAGCTGGTCTTTCCGGATGAACCGCGCAGTAACCCGGATCGTCCGGTCATGCGGACCTATACGATCCTAGCGCATGACGTGGAAAACGCCACTGTGACGGTCGACTTCGCCCTGCATGGGGACAGCGGTGGGATTGCAACGGACTGGGCCATATCGGCACAGCCCGGGGATTGCATTCCAATTGCCGGTCCTGGCTCTGTGAAGCTCGCGGCACCGGGGCGGGATTGGTATCTGCTGGCCGGCGACATGACGGCATTCCCGGCGCTGATGTGTAACTTCCAGAACCTGCCTGAAGACGCCAGCGGCTATGTGGTGATTGAAATTATATCAGACGCAGACAAACGTGATCTGAACCTGCCTGCAGGGATGGAACTGCAATGGGTCGTGAACCCGACACCGGATGTCACCAAAGGCGCCTTGGTTGATCAGATCATGACCTTGCCATGGCGTGACGGCGATGTCTTTGTCTGGACGGCCTGCGAATTTGACTCCATGCGCCGGTTGCGCAGTTACTATCGCACGGAACGTGGGGTGGAACGGGATCAATTTTACCTGTCCAGCTACTGGCGTGCCGGGCGTACAGAGGATCAGCACAAAGTCGATAAAAGCAAAGACAATCAGGCAGACAAAGCGGCGCTCGCAGGCGCGGGTTAAATCACAGGTGTTTTGCCGCGCCAGAGCTTTGTCTGCGCGGTGAAACCCGTCTGGTTTTGCTATTCTTATATATTAAAGTGGCGGCCGCCCTTTGCGGATGCTCTTCCAATACCACGCCCGTCACGGCGCAGGGATAAACCGGTGTTTCCGATCCCCGCAGGGATCTGTCATCCGACATATATGTCCGGGATGTCAGGCCCGGAAGATCGCGATCGGGGGCAGGATGCCGGCAAATCATGAAAACATAGTGTGTTCACCGTACGCATACGGGATTTACATCCGGCAGGGGCTGTGAAAACCTGGTCTGCGCAGCAGGGGATCCACGACATGAGCGAAACATTTAAAGGCGTGGCCGCCATGGTGCTGGCCTGTGTCATCTGGGGCCTGTCGCCTTTGTTTTACAAAGCACTGGCCCATGTGCCGCCGCTGGAAGTTCTTTCCCATCGTACGCTTTGGTCATTCGTGTTGTTTATTGGGCTGATGTTGATCCAGAAACGCATGGGGGAATTCCTGCGGCTTTTTACCAGCGCCCGCGTGGTTGTGTTGATCCTGATTGCAGCCCTATTGATTTCCACCAATTGGGGGCTGTTCATCTGGTCGATACAGGTGGGGCGCGCGGTGGAAAGTTCGCTTGGATATTATATCTTCCCGCTGGTGGCCGTTCTGCTGGGGGCGGTGATTTTCCGTGAAAGACTGTCTGCAGTGCAGTGGTTCTGTGTTGGGCTGGCGGCCGTGGCCGTGATCACGTTGACAATTGGTCTGCGGGTTGTGCCCTTGGTATCTTTGGCGTTGGCAATCACATTTGGGTTTTACGGCGTGTTGAAAAAACGGCTGGAGGCCGGGCCGGTGATTTCGGTCGCTGCGGAAGTCGCGGTTCTTTTGCCCCTGGCCTTGATCTGGTTGTATGGCGTTCATGCTTTGGGGTGGCAGGGGCTGGTCGGGAGAAATCTGGGGGTCTTTGGGGCCGATCAGACGGACACGCTGCTGTTGATCCTGTCCGGCGCGGTCACCGCTGTGCCATTGATCTTGTTTTCCTATGCGTCGCGCCGCGCGCCTCTGTCGATTGTTGGGCTTGTGCAATATCTGAATCCAACCCTGCAGGGCGCAATTGCGATTTTCGTCTTTCAGGAGGCCTTTACGATCTGGCATATGATCGCCTTTGCCCTGATCTGGTCGGCATTGGCGCTGTTTTCCTTTGATACCCTGCGAAAAGGCTCAAAAACGGGCTGAGAAAGTTAACTTTTTCTAAAGGCTTCTTTTGACCGGGGGCATGGCCCTTGCTAAGCTCGCCTAAGTCCCGGTTTCGGGTATGTGTCTTTTTGTTACCTCGCCGGCGGCTGAACAATGAATAAGAACCTGTGGCATGCGCGACAGGTCTTGAGGCAGTCCGGGGATGAGACATGGCTGACACGACAAAAGGAAGTGGCGGAACAATCGCAGGCGCGGTAGGGGCGGTTGCGCTTTTGCTGGCTGGATATTTCGGCTGGGGCGTTTACCAGAAAACCACAGATACAGAGACAGTGACTGAGGCGACGGAAGAGGTCGTGGCGGCAGCTGTATCGTCTGGGGGAACCGGCGAAAGCACAGAAACCGCAGATGTTGAAAACAGTGATGCACCAGAGGTCTCTGAGGCTGATGACATCGTGTCGGGATCTGCCGGGGAAGCTTTAGATGAAGATACCGGGACTGGGGATGAGGTTGCATCGGCGACTGACACCGATACCGCAGATGTGTCAGACGCCCAGAATGTAGATCCGCAGGAGGAACTGTCGCCGCCAATGACACCGGTGTTTGACGTGGTACGGGTTGACCCGGACGGAAACACGCTGGTTGCGGGCAAGGCTGATCCGGGGGCGATGGAAGTCCTTCTGGATGGCGAACCCGTCGGGGATGCCGTTGTAGATGGTTCAGGTCAGTTCGCAGCAATTCTGATGCTGGAGCCCTCTGATACACCACGGGTGATGTCTTTGCGGGCCACAGATGCGCAGGATCAGATCGTTCTGTCAGAACAATCCATTATTGTTGAACCTTTCGCAGCGCCAGTTGTTGTGACAGAGACCGTGAATGACACGACCGAAGAAACGGGTGATGGCGTGGTGGTCCATGATGCTGAAGGCGAAACTGAAACCGCTGATGGGGATGCCGCAGAAGTTAACGTGGCTGAGACCGAAACATCACAGACACCACGTACAGTGATTGCAGATGAAGACGGTATCCGCGTTTTGCCCGGGGCAGTCGCGCCGGATAGTATCCGTATTGATACAGTCACGTATGGATCTGAGGGGGAAGTGATCCTGGCGGGTCAGGGCACGAAAGCCGGGGCTGTTTTGCGCCTTTATGTGAACAATAATCCGCTGATCAGCACCGAAGTGCGTGAGGATTATTCTTGGACATCGACGCTGCCGGATGTGGCCAGCGGGTTGTATGTACTGCGGGTGGATCAGATTGCTGCGGATGGCTCTGTCACGTCACGCGCGCAGATCCCGTTCCAGCGTGAAGCGGTTGAGGATGTTCTTGCCGCTCAGGCATCCGTTCAGGAAACAACGAAGACTGTGGGGGCTGCGGCGCAAGAGACTGCCACAGAGATTGTCGTGGCAACGGCCGAAACGGCTGATCCCTTGGCAACCAATCACGTCAGCGCTGAAGGTGATGCGCCGCAGGATACATCCACGGCGCCGGTGATTACAGATATCACCAGTGAAAATGTAATCGCCGTGGCAAATGCGCAGGGGGGCAGCGAGGTTACTGAGACTGTTTCGGAAGGTGTGTCAGTTGAGGCTGCGCAAACGGACGTTTCTGCGGCAACAGATGGCTCTGCACCAACAACAGTTTCCGCTGAAACACCTGTACGTCCACAGATCGTAACCGTTCAGCCCGGCTTTACCCTTTGGGGGATTGCGTCGGAAACCTATGGCGATGGTTTCCTGTATGTGCAGTTGTATGAAGCCAACAAAGACCAGATCGGGGACCCGGATCTGATTTATCCGGGACAGATTTTTGAGCTTCCTGAATAGTTGAGATATCAGTGTGGGGGATCTTCCCCCACACCCCCTGAAGTATTTAAGGCAAGATGAAAGCCCGCGCGCGCATCAGGGCGAAATATTGCTCTGTGCGAAATATACATCATTCATTTTTGATATGTGTGTCTCTGCACGCCAGATCTGCTGGTCATTTGCCATTGTGCGCATTAGATATGTTGTCCGGGCATCCAGGCCCACCAGCAACCCTTCGGCAGCGGAAGATACATCATGCGAAATATGAGCGGCGGGGGCGAGTTGCCCACAACAGAAAATCTGGCCGGGGGCTGGACGACCATCCGCCGGGTTGTGCCTTATCTCTGGCCCGAAGGGCAGGGCTGGGTGAAGCGCCGCGTTGTTGCGGCGATGTTGATGTTGTTGCTGTCCAAAGTGATCGCTGTGGGCACGCCATTTCTGTATAAAGCTGCCGTGGATACGCTTGCAGCGGAAGATGGCAGCGCCGCTTGGTTGTTGGCGATCGGTGCTGTGGGTCTGACCGTTGCTTATGGTGGTGCGCGCCTGATGAATATCGGGTTCCAACAGTTGCGCGACGTGATTTTTGCCCGTGTTGGTCAACGTGCTTTGCGGATGCTGGCGCTGCGCACATTTGAACATATTCATAAGCTGTCGATGCGCTATCATATCACCCGCAAAACCGGTGGCCTGTCACGTATTGTCGAGCGTGGCGTGAAAGGTGTTGAATTCCTTCTGCGCTTTTTGCTGTTTTCAATTGGACCGCTGGTGCTGGAACTTTTGTTTATTGCGCTGATCCTTTGGGCGGTGTTTGACGTCTGGTATCTGGTGGTCGTCGTGGGCACCATCGCGGTTTACATTTGGTTTACCTTTAAGGTGACGGAATGGCGCGTGAAAATTCGCAAGCAGATGAATGATCAGGACACAGACGCCAACCAAAAAGCCATCGACAGCCTGCTGAACTTTGAAACCGTGAAATATTTTGGCGCTGAATCGCGCGAAGCCAGACGGTATGACAAAGCGATGGAAGGCTATGAGGTTGCGGCGCTGAAAACGGCTTATTCCCTTGCGTTCCTGAACTTTGGTCAGGCGTTTCTGATCACAGGTGGTCTGGTGGCTGTGATGGTGATGGCGGCAATTGGCGTTGAGAACGGTGATCTGACCGTGGGTGATTTCGTGATGGTGAACGCCTATATGATTCAGATCACCATGCCGTTGAATTTCCTGGGTACGGTTTACCGCGAAATCCGCCAGGCGCTGGTGGATATGGGCGAAATGTTTGGTCTGCTGGAACAACCCGCCGAAGTTACCGACAAGCCGGATGCGCCTGATCTTGAGGTGAAAGGTGCTGAAATCCGCTTTGAAAACATTCACTTTGGCTATCATGATGACCGCCCCATTCTGAACGGGCTGGATCTGACTGTCCCTGCTGGCGGTTCGCTGGCGATTGTTGGCCCATCAGGGGCGGGGAAATCCACCATCGGACGTTTGCTGTTTCGTTTTTATGACGTCAACAATGGCGCGCTGAAGATCGATGGGCAAGACGTGCGTGATGTGACACAGCAAAGCCTGCATGACGCGATTGGCGTGGTGCCGCAGGACACAGTTTTGTTCAATGATACCGTGGGTTACAACATTGCTTATGGCCGAGATGATGCGACCCATGGGGATGTGATCGAAGCTGCGAAAGCTGCGAAAATCCATGACTTTATTGAAAGCCTGCCTGAAGGGTATGACACCCAGGTTGGGGAACGTGGTCTGAAGCTGTCGGGCGGTGAAAAGCAACGGGTGGGCATCGCCCGGACCCTGCTTAAAAACGAGAGCACCTCAAAGCGTGGGGCAATTGCGTTTTTGGGATGATCTGACATAT